>ONYG01000178.1 GCA_900321995.1 uncultured Methanobrevibacter sp.
CTATCTTTTAAAGATAGCTCGAAGTGATTATATTGATAGCACTTTAGATTGGGATTTTCATCTGGTGGACAGCTCTTTCATGAATGCATTCTGTATGCCTAGCGGAAAGATATTGGTATACTCTGGAATTCTCTCAATTGCAGATAATGAGGAGAAGATTGCATATATATTGGCTCATGAAATTGCACATGCATTGCTTAATCATCCAAGGGAACATATAATCGTAAAGGATAAGGATTATAATAATGTGCTTCTCTTTAAGCCTTTCTCTCAAAAAGAGGAATTTGAAGCGGATAGATTAGGCATGATGATAGCTCATTGGGCTGATTATGACATAAGCAAGATTCCATCATTTGCTCAAGACATTATTTTGAACGACAACCGCTTCAATTACTTTTCAACACATCCATTGAACAAGGAAAGAATTGAAAATATGAAAAGAATTGTTGAAGAGATTAATGCTTTGGAGGATCCTTTCATTTCTCCAATAATAAGAAACTCTAATTCAAATAGGATGGTCAATTCCACTTACGTAACTCATGGAAACACTTATTCTTCAAGTTATGCAGATAGGATTAAATGTGGCAGTTGTGGTCATTATCTTAGTTCTGAATCATCATTCTGCATTCATTGTGGGGCAAAACTCAATGATGATTATAAAAAAGCAGTGGAAACTGAGTCAAATAATGTATTTAGATGTGGTAGATGTGGTGCAAGAATAAATAAAGGGGATTCCTTCTGCACACACTGTGGAAACATTTTGGTTAATGACTTAAAATGCTCTAGCTGTGGTGCACAAATAAATCCTGGTGATGTATTCTGCATAAATTGTGGTAAAAAACTCTAAACGTTTTTTCTAAAACTTTTTTTTTATTTTCTTTGTTTTTTTATTTTAACTAGTCATTTCATCGAATTCTTGGTTAAGCTCCTTATAGAAATAATCAGATAATTGATCTAAATTCATTTCATTAAATTCATTATGATTTACTCTTCCAGAAGTGATATCATCTATAACAATTTTTATTCCATTTCTTATGCCTATTCTCATGCCCTCTTGGAATATTGCGAAGCAATGTTCTCTAACTAGATCACTTACTCTGAATTTACCTTCTTTTTCTTTAAAAATTGCTGAAATCAATTGTAATTTGGACTTTTCTCCCAATAGAATTCTTTTGTTTGTTTTTTTCTTAGCTAATTTTAAATCAATGTCTAAGATATTAAACATTTCTTCAAAATGATAATCAATCATCACTTTATTTTCATCTGTAAATTCAAAAAAGGAGTATAAGACACTTTCAACAATCAGTTCTATTTGTTTGCTTTCACTTAACTCTTCAAAATCCTTATCAAACTTTTCATTAGGGATATTATCTGTTATATCCTTAAGTGTTCCAATGTCATTTACATATTTTAAAAAAAGTAGGCTATCCATTGACGTAATCTTATTAAAGTATTCTTCATCATCTCTATGCAATTTAACCATGAATGTTTTTCCCACGGGTATTCCACTTAATATTGCCCTTTTCATAGTGTGAATATAGAATTCTTCGAGTTTATCACTTATGTCGTCATCTTCACTGACAAGTCCGGTGATTTTGAGTATCTCTTCAATGTCATGGTTGGATTTTGGAATTACAGATACGATTGGGGGAATGTCTAAGTCTAATACTTTAATCAATGACCCTAGATACTTCTTTTGCTGTTTTTCATAGTCTTCAAAAATTTCATTTATCATTTTATCTCCTTTTTTGGTTTCAAATGTTCGTTTCTTTCTGTTTTTTCAAATGTTCGTGTTTTTGTGTTTTTTCAAATGTTCGTGTTTTTGTGTTTTTTCAAATGTTCGTGTTTTTGTGTTTTTTAAGTTTTATAGTTTTCAAATGTTCGCTTTAAAATTTAATAATAAAAATTGCTTCTTTAATTTAGTCCCTCTTTAATATAATCAAAACTCTCTTTAGGATTCATAGCATTCATTTTTTCATAGTCTAATTTTTCATTTTGTATATCCTCAATGACCATTTTAGTGCCATTTAAAAGGCCAATGATTTTTCCTTCATTAAACACATAAATTAAATACTTGTTTATGAGTTCAATGACTTCATATTCACCTTCCAGTTTAGAAAATACATTTGAGACAAATATGTCTTCTGCGGTCTCTTCATTAAATCTTAATTTGTTTTTGGAAATATGGTGTGCCTTATCTAAATCAATGTCTAAAGACTCAAAAAACTTCTCAAAGAGTTTCATCTGAATTTCCTTTTTTAATCCATCAACCAAGACCTTCAGCTCTTCATCTGAGGTGAATGATTTCATTTCTTCTTTTAGAATATAATTATCAATTTCCTTAACGTTTCTATTGATTTCAAGTTCTAATAGATCTTCCCAATCTGTTTCTAAATTTACGCAAAGAATGGAATGTATCTCTTTGAATCTTTCACTTTTGAATTCAACCTCTTTAGGGTTTTCCTCTTGGGTGAACTTTTTAACGCTTATTGGAGGAATGACTTTTGTCATGACTTCAATTTTAAAGTCATAGCTTGTGTAAATTTCAGCATTATCTTCAAAACATTCAATAAATCTTTCAGGATTGGATTTAGCATAATTGAATTCAATTATTTTTCCAAATCCTATTCCTAAGTATATTCCTTCCTTGAATATTTCGATGTATGCTTCCTTAATCTTTTCTTGTGTGTTTTCATTGTTGTCAAATAATTCAAATGGACTTAATATGTTTTCAATGTCTAAATTTACACCAATGGGAAGTTCATTTATGTTTTCATCAATTCCCCTCATCTTTAAGATGGGATTAGACATGCTTAAACGAACTTCGTAATTTTCGTAAATTTTATCAATCATGGAATCACCATGTTTTATTTTCAATTTAATAACTTATAAATCTTTCTTTTTTATTATAAGTCAATTTAATACTTTTAAATCAATTTATCAGTATTATATGAATATTGTTTTAATATTAAAACAATTTAACAATGTTTTATCAAAATTGATTTAATCTTATAATTTTTTTATCATTTGATGTCAATTTTGATTTTATCTTGAATCAATTTTTCATTTTCAAATCAATATTGATTGGATATTAAAAATAAGTTAAAAATAAGTTAAAATTAATATTTGATGTTTAAAATTGTTTAAACAGTAAAATAGTTCTAAATTAATTGTTTAAACAGTAAAAATAGTTTATTATGTTATTTTTTAAATTTTTAATATTTAATTTATTTAAGTTTTGTTTTATAATTTCAAAATTAATGTATATTTTTTAACAGCAATGTATATATTTAATGATTAATATATTATTTATAAAGATGAATTATTTGATTTATTTTTTTATATGATTTAAATTAAATTTTAATAAAAGTATTAATGGTAATATTTATTTTTTCTAAAAGAATTGGTGGAATTATGGAATTTGAATCTAAAACAAGTTTTGATGGGGTTGACTCTATACTTGGAGACCCTAAAAGCGCTTTAGTTAGATTATCAATTCCATTAATAATTTCCCTATTCATTACTAGCTTATACAGTGTCATTGATGCGATATGGGTTTCCTCTCTGGGTGCTGATGCATTGGCAGGGGTTGGATTTGTAAGTCCAATTTTTATTGCATTAATGGGTATCGGCAATGGATTAGGTGCAGGGGCTTCATCTGCAATTTCTAAATATATTGGAGAAGAAAATAAGGAAAAGTCTGATAATGGGGCATTTCACTCTATTTTAATATCCATAATCGTTTCTATTGTCACAACTGTATTTCTTTTTATTTTTTTAAAGGATATCCTTTTGGCTATAGGCGCATCCACTACAATAGGTTATGCTATGGATTATGGAAGCATATTGGTTTTAGGTTCTATCCTAATAATATTATCTAATTTATTATATGGTGTTTTAAGGGCTGAAGGTGATGGAAATCGTACAATGTATGCTATGCTTTTCGCTTCCTTATTGAATATGGTTCTGGATCCGATTTTTATTTATTATTTTGGATTTGGAGTTAAGGGAGCAGCGATAGCGACTCTCATTTCTCTTCTGCTTGTGAATATTGTTTTATTCTATTGGTTTTACATTAAAAAAGACACTTATTTAAATCCATTTTTGAAAAACTATAATTTTGATAAAAACATCAGTAAGGATATTTTAAAGGTAGGATTTCCTGCAAGCCTTGAATTAATTAATAATGCTTTATTTGCAGCTTTATTTTCCCTTTTGCTTACTGTTGTTGCTACAACTGATGCTGTGGCAGTTTATTCAACTGGATGGAGAATCGTCACTATTGCTACAACTCCATTGCTTGCTATAGCCACTGCATTAATATCTGTTGTGGCTGCCAATTATGGGGCAAAAAGGTATGACAACATTTTGATTGCTCATAGATACTCTATAAAAATATCTGTTCTTTGCAGTATTGTTGCTATGGCGATAGTTTATTTCTTTGCAGGTCAAATTGTTTCCCTATTTGTCTATGCAGGTACAAGTGCAAGGCTAGAGAGTCAATTGGTATCATTTTTATCTTGCATTATTATTTACTTTCCTACTATGGCTTATGGTGCTACATCAACATATGTGTTCCAAGGAACTGGAAACGGTTTAACTGCAATGTTTCAGACAATATTGAGAGAAACTGTATTTACTTTGTTTTTTGCAGTTTTACTTGCTATTGTTTTAGGCTATGGAGAATATGGTGCTTGGTGGGGAATAATCCTTGGTGAGATAGTTGTAAATACAATTACTATGATTTGGGCTGATTATCATATAAAAAAATTAATTAAAAATGGGTGTTAGTCTTTTAAATGATTTTTTTTTAAAAATAGTAGTTTAAAACAGTAATTATTATTTTTTTTTAAAAAAGAAAAGATTTTAAAAAAAGAAAAAAATAAATTCTAAGATAGAATTTATTTAAATTTATTATTTTTTTTTAATTTTTTTATTTTAATTTAAACAGTTATAGGGAACTTGTTATAAGTTAAAGCCCTATTTTTAATCTCTGTAAAACTGTCATCAATTAAAAGTTCTCCATTTTTAAAGACAGTTCTTAATTGGTCTTCACCATCAGAATCAATTGGAACAGTAGTGTATTCATTGTTCTCGTTTTTCAATAATTTTAATCTTCCCTTTTTGGATTTTTTACTGCTGTCTAATGGTTTTTTAAATATGTCGAACCATTTGCCGTCTCTTAGTTGTGCAGAACATTTGAATGCATTTCTTTGGGTGTCTCTATTTACGCTAGTGTGTAATCCTCCACCCATTCCAAAGATTAGGTTTTCAGCTGCCCATCCTTGGGCCTTGATGCCGAAGAGGATATCTCTGATTTTATGATAGTTTAATCCGTCTCCCCAAAGAAGTCCAATATTTGCATCGAATACTTTATATCCCTTTGGAGTTGTCTTGCATCCGAATCCTTTTTCAATGATTTCTAAACAGTCTATTGTTGTGGAGATAGGCTCTCCGCTATCTGGTCTAAATACCACTTTATTTCCTTCAGCCTTATTTAAGAACTTGTTTATTTCATCATTTAGGGCATGTCCTTTAATACATGCATTTTCAAGGAAATTCTTATAGTTATAACTGTCTATCACTATAGATAATATTCCATTGTGGGCATTTTGAACAACATTTATTGCCTGTTCCATTTCACCTTCCGGACCCATTGCTGTCATAACGCTATGTTCTGTGGCTTGAACTGAAAATCCTTGGATTTCTGGAGTGTTATAATAATTTTCAGCTATTGCAAGGGATGGCACTGTGTCTGTACCTGAAAAGTTTAATAAATGTGCAGAACCTGCTAATCTTGAGGATTCTGTTGAGCTTGCACCACGATATCCGAAATCATGAAGCATAAAGTTTAAATTATCTTTAGATGATCCTGTAACGTCAAGATAGAAATCGCATAGTTTTCTAACCTCTGCAGACAATGTTGCAATGGTTGATGGATACCATACTTGAAGAAGCAATGATTCTAAGTAATTTGGTAACCAGTAAGCATGCTTATCAGTGTTTTCTACTGTCATAAGCACGTTTCCTACATTTACAGGACTTCCTTCAGGAACTGCTTTAATTTTCACTGGAAGTTTTCCATCTAGTTTTTCTACAATATACATCCAATCTTCTGTATTGAAAATGTCTGGAGCTATATGCTGATTCACTATTTTTTCAGCTTCCAAGACTTTTTCTTCATTTACAACACTTCCTTCAAGATATTTTTTAAGGATATATTGTAATCCATAGAAGATGGTCTTATTAAACTCAGCACCTGTTCTACTTTCGAGGTATGAGTAAATTCTTTCAGTACCTTTTGGATACAAGTAGTGGTGGGTGAGTTTATAGCTATCTGTTAATATACATATGTTATTTTCTATCATAATTTTCACCCTTTTATAATTGTTGGTATTTCTTACTTATAAATCTTTTGATTATTTTTTAGTCGAATTTTTAAGTTTTTGTTTAAAAAAATCTATTTATTTTTATAATTTTTATTATTTTGTTCAATATTTATAAAAAATTATAAAAAAAGTATTAGGCGAGAGTTTTTATTTTAAAAAGTGTATAAAATTATTTTTTTTAGAATTTGTCTTATCTTAAGAGCTGATTGCTTACTTCTTTTAAGAATTTGTATTGTCTAAGAGCTATTGCTTACTTCTTTTAAGAATTTGTCTTATCTTAAGAGCTGGTCGATTACTTCTTCAATAGGCTCTTCAAAGGTGATTATCTTATCGAAGTTTTTAGAGCTCTTGTTTCTAAATGATTTGAATAATGAAGATCCAATGTTTCCAATTTTTCCCTTAGGCTCTACGAATCTGACCAAATGCCATTTCGGATTTTCCATAACCGTTTTTTCAAAGGTCTTTTGGTTTCCGAATTGAAGAACCAATGTTTTTGAATCCTTGTTTCTTGTAGTGAATCTTGCATATTTCTCATGTTGCTTTTCAAATTCTGCAGTTTTAATGAAGTTTTTGCTAGTAGTTAAGTGCAAATCCATATCTCCGCCACATTTGGGACATTTTGGAACAAGTTGGCGAGGAATCTTTCTTTCATCATCTGTCTGCTTAACCATTCGCTCGATTAACTCTACAAAGTCATACAATTCATTGTGGCATGGCTTTTTACATTGGAGATACCTAAAGTCTCCATTGCTTGCGTAAATTCTGGATTTCATAAATCCTGTTTTATAGAATTGCTCATCAAAATTAGTTGTGATGACGAAGTAGTCCTTCTCTTCAACTAAGTTATGGATCTTTTTATATAATCCAGTTGCCTTAAAATTCATATAAACATAGAAGTATCTAGCAAGATAAGCCCATCTTTCTTCTTCGTCCTTATATGGGTAAAATGTTCCATTATACATGTTTGTAAAGTTGTACCTTTCTATGAAATCTTGGAAATTATCTGTAAACATTTCTCCATATGTGTCTAAGCCTGCCTCTACAGAGAGATATTCTCCTCCAGCTATTAAGATATGTTCAGTATTTTCTATAAGATTTTTCACACTTTGTATCCTTTTAGAATATTCTTCCATAAAATCTATCCTTTAGTTTTAAACTGCAATAATCTTTAATGATTTAATTAATAATGTATATATCAATAATTTAATATATAATTATCTTAAATTTGCCGTTATTTTTGATTATCTTGGTTTTTAATTATTGGGATTATATCTCTCTTTAAGTTTTTTTTTTTTTTTTTTTTTAAACGTATGACAATTAGAATAATTCATCTAATGTATTTCCAATATCTTCTTTAAATGGCAAATATCTTTCATTTATCTCTGGAGATAAGTATTTGTCTAGTTCGTCTTCCGGCACTAAATAATACTGGCCATTATGCTCAACAGTTAATTCCACATGGCTTCTGTTGAATCTTGCTAAGTTTATATTGTCAGATGATTTAAGTAACTCGTCAAATGGGAAACGAATGATTATAGGTGTATTAAAACCTATTCCAAACTCTAAAAGTAATAATTTTCCGTTTAATGCCTTTTTTCTAAAGTCAACATATGCTTGGTTTTGCTTATGCCACTCGTCATCCTCAACAAAGAAATTATCTTTTCTAAGGTTTAAATCCATTTCCTCTCCGCATACTGGACATTTTGGAACAAGTTCAGAAGGTATTTTCAAATCTTCATCAGTCTTTTCAATCATTTCTAAAATAAGTTCTTCATTGTCATAAAGTTTATTATGGCATGCCTTAGAGCATTGGAGTTTAGAATATGATCCTTGAGTTCTGAAGAATCTTTCCTTGTCAAATCCAGATTTTAGGAACTGGTCATCAGTATTTGTTGTAATGACAAAATAATCCTTGTCCTTTATAAGTTCATAGAGCTTTTTATAAAGGTATGTTCCTTCCATTCCAGTATTGTTTACATATACATGCTTAGCAAAATAAGCCCATCTTTCCTCTGGGCTTTTGAAAGGATAAAACATGGAAGTGTACATGTCTGTAAAACCATATTTTTTCATATATTCTGGAAAATTATCATAAAATCTCTTGCCACTGTATTCAAGACCTGCTGCAGTTGATAATCCTGCTCCTGCACCTATTAAAATATAATCTGCATCGTTAATGAGTTTTTTAAGTTTTTCTGTTCTTTTTGAATATTCTTCCATAGTGTAATTACCTCCTAATTGTCCTTTTTGAAGTTCCTTTTCTATTTGATTTCTTATTCTATTAAAGATTTAACCGACTCCTTTCTCTATTTGCTTATCAATATCAGATTTTTTGATAATTTGTTTTTTTTTATTTTTTTAGTTTTTTTTCAGTTTTTTTTCATTGTTTGTTAAGATTTTTCATATAGATGTCAGTTGAATCTTTTGAAAATGTGTTAAAAATGATTTTTTCAAGGTTTGTATCTTTATTATTCTTTAAATAGTCTTTTACAGTTTTTATGGCTATTTTTGAAGCATCTTCTTTTGGGAAATTAAAGACTCCTGTTGATATTGAGCAGAATGCAATTGATTTTAATTTTCTTTTATCTGCAAGTTCTAAACAGGATTTATAACAGCTTGCAAGCTCTGCTTTTTCCTTTTCGCTTGGTTTAAATCCATTAGGGATTGCAGGTCCTACTGTATGAATCACATATTTTGAGGGTAAATTATAAGCATTTGTAATCTTTGCAGTTCCTATCTTTTCTTCATGGCCTTGCTCTTTCATTATATGGTCGCATTCCATTCGTAACTGGAATCCTGCAGCAGAATGGATCTGATTATCAATGCAGTTATGTAATGGGATAAAGCACCCTAACATTTGGCTGTTTGCAGCGTTAACGATTGCATCTACCTTAAGATAAGTTATATCACCTTGCCAAACAGCTATCCTTGATTCTATTTCATTTGTATTGTTGCTTATTGCTTTTATTTCTTCGGCAGAAACCAGATTTTTCTCTCGTGTCTCATTGCACAATATCTTATTCTGGATTTCGTAATACTTGTCGCTTAATTGTGTTGGACTTTGAATATTCATTAATGACCTTAGCAATTTCCTTTTTTCATTGTAGTCATCTGGAATTTCAATCTCATCAGCTATTCTGTCATTTGCAGAAATCAGTTCTTTTATTAAAAAATCTACTTCTTCATTTCTGTTCATTTTTCACACTCGTTAATTTTTTCTTATAGATAATTAAGTTTTAGATATATAAAACTTTTTTGTTACTTTTTAGTAACATAAGCCTTTTAATTTTGTAATTTAAGGCATTTTATCCTTTTATTTTTTAAAATTATAATTAAAGAAGTTAAGATTTAATTTTATGGATTTTTAATAAAAGATTTATATTTTAATTAACAGAAATTAATTTAATTATTTTTTAATTTATTAATAATTGTTGAAAGAAAATAATTGGATTTATGGGGATTTTTATATGGAAAGCAATATTGCAAAAGAGATAAATGGTCGTTTTGACCCTATTGTACTTATTAGGAGTGATGAAAAGCCAGAGGATGCTATTGCACCAAGGTCTTCAAGAGGGGGTTGTGTAATGGCTTTTGTAGCTCAAACAATTGCTAATAGAAAAACAACTGCCTTTGGCCGTGAACATGCTTCTTGCGGTGGCGTTTGGTCTGGCTTTGGTTGGGGTGATGGTTTTAACAGTGAAGCAGACCTTGAATTTCAGGCTACTTTTTTATCTTTAGGTGTTGATTCTGCAAAGGATAAGGATGCATATTCCAAACGTTTAGAAAGAATGCCTGCTCCTGCTCAAGAGATGTTTAGGCATGGTGAGAGAATATATTCAGACTTTGATACTGCTTGTTATAACATCAAGAATAGGCCTATTTATGATGAAGGGGAATATATTGTTTTTAAAGCTATAGAAAATCTTGAAGAAGGTGAAATTCCAGATTCTGTTGTTTTTACTTTAAATCCTATGGAATTAACTGCTCTCGTACAATTAAACAGTTCTTTTAGAAGGACTAATGCACATATTTTAACTCCACAGGCATCTGGATGTCAAGCTATTGGAGCATTCACATTCAAGCAAGCTGAATCTGATGACCCTGTTCCAGTTTTAAGCCCTATTGATTTTGCAGCAAGGTCTCATATGAGAAGATTGATTCCTGATGAATATATGAATATTTCTATGCCTTGGGAATTATATCAGAAATTAGAAGAATTATCAAAAAATAGCGTTTTCCAAACTCATTTCTGGGAAGACTTTGGAAATAAAAATAAGTGATTTTTTTAATTCTTATTTTTTGTTTTTATTTTTTTATAATTATATGTGAGGTTTTACTAAAAATATTTAATTTGTTTGTAATTTATCAAACAAATAAAAAAGTCATAAAAAAATAAAGTAAGTTGATTAGTTTAATTGACTTACTTTAATTAAAGATTCAATTGGTACGCCATCGACTTCTTCGAGGCCTGATTTGTCAATGAGAACAGTAACCACTAAAGGTTCTCCACCATGGTCCTTAACTACTTTTATAACGTCCTTAATGGTGTTGCCACTTGTAGTTACGTCATCCACAATAACAATTCTTTTTCCTTCAACAGTTCCGAAGTTATTACTGATTGCTCCTTCATCGTTGTTGTTTGGATTGGTTCTGTGTTTTTTAGGGTGGAAAATAGATAAGCAGGTAGTAGTTCCAGTTAAATCTTCAATAACGTCTGCCATCATTGTTGCAAATGGAACTCCACTAGATGCTACACCTACAACAAGGTCAATGTCTCCATGTTTTAAGGCGATATCGCTTAATGCTGCTGAGACATATCTTAATCTTGTAGCGCTTCCGCCTAAACTGTTCCAGTTAATAGCTATATCAACAGGAGCTTCAGTTTTAGGAACCTCTTCTGTTTTCTGTAAAGTTAACCATCTTGCAGTATCCATTGATACATTAAGCTCATCAGCTATTTCTCCTGTGGTAAAACCATGGTTTCTAAGTTCATGAGCTCTTTTGATAAGATCTTGGTTCATTTTTATTCCTCACAATGATAATTTGTTTTTATTTTTTAATTAAGGATTATCTTAGTTATTTAGTTGAAAGTGCAGTTATTATTTTTTTTATCTATGATTATAAAATTTAAATCTATTTAAAGTTGATTGGACTGTGCTCTTTAGAGGATTTATTAGCTGCAAGCACCATTTTAAGTGCTTTTAATCCATCTTCACCTGTAATTTCAGGTTCTTCATCACAGTCAACTTTGCATAAGAATGAATTTAATTCTTCGCTTAATGGCTCTACTGGAGTGATTTGAATGTCTTGTGCGAATTTACCATATACTTCTATGCTTTGGTCAATATAGTCTACAGTAATAATTCCGTCAGTTCCAGTGATTTCAATTTGTCTTCGTTTGTATGGAGTTAACCAGTTTACTTCTAAAATTCCTGTAATGTCTTCTGCAAAACTTACCATAATTTCTGCATGGTCTTCAAAGTCAGATTGGTCTAAAATACTGCTCATTGTAGCATAAATTTGTTTTACAGGTTCTTCAATTAAGAAATTCATTACATCTAAATCGTGTATTGCTAAATCGATTGCCACTCCAACATCTTTAATTCTAGGTGGGAATGGACCTACTCTTTTAGCTGAAATGGTAACTAAGTCACCAATAACCTCATTTTCGATAAGCTCTTTAGCTTTTTGCACAGCAGGGTTGAATCTTTCTACATGACCTGTTGCAAGTTTGACTCCTGCTTCACGAGCTGCATCAATCATTTCTTGAGCTTCTTCAGCAGTGAAAGCAATTGGCTTTTCAACTAAAACATGCTTTCCGTATTTGATAGCTTGCATTACAACTTCGTGGTGGAAGGTTGTTGGCACACATACGCTTACTGCTTCAATTTCAGGATCTTTTAATAAGTCTTCTATTTCAGAGTAGCCTTTTGTCTTGTATTTTTTGCATACTTTATCAAGGGTTGGTTTGACTACATCTGCCACTGCTACGAGGTTGGCATTTTCTAATTTTGAATATACTCGGGCATGGTTATATCCCATTGCACCTACACCTATTACTCCAACATTTATAGTTCTCAAAGATATTCCTCCAATTATTCAAGTATATTTTTGTGACTTATAATTTATAAATATTATTAAAATTGATGTTAATATCATTAGATTTTTTTTAGTTTATAAATTAAAAATAGTTAAAATAGTTTTATTTCACATATTGTTATTTAAGAAAGATTATTTCATTATTTAAGTTAAGTTGCATACTTTATTTTAATATTAATCTATTTTAAAATAAAAAATTATTTTTAAGATAAAAAATTTTACATGTAAATTTTAAAGTTTACATGAAATGATATTATCATTTTGATAACATTTTTTTAAAATAAAATTTTCTATTGATTTCAATTAATTTTGTTAATATCATTTTTTGATTTTGATATCTTTTTTTAAAATTTTTATTATTATTATCTTAAAAATTTTTAATTTTTATTTCTTAGGATTTATTTCTTAGGATTTATTTCTTAGGATTTATTTTTTTATTTTTTTTATAAATTGTTCTAAATGTAATCAATCATTTCCTTACCTATTTTAACACCCATATCTTTAGCTTCTCTAACGCTTCCGCTAAGTGTTTTTTGGTATAATATTTCCCCATCCTTATCAAGAAGTATGGATTTAAGTTCTAATTGATTGTTTTTTATTCCAGAGATTGCTCCAATAGGCCATTGGCATCCTACACCAATTTCCTCTAAGATAGTTTTTTCAGCCAAGACTTCTTGGTGAGAGAAATAATGATTTAGTTTTTGTATGGTTTCCTTGTATTCTGAATCCTTACGGGTGATAACAGCTAAAGCGCCTTGGCCTGCTGCAGGCATAATGTAATCTATTGGGAACTTTGTTTTAATGTATTTTTGCAAGCCTAATCTGTTTAATCCTGCTTCAGCCATTATTGTAGCATCCACATCTCCATCCATGACTTTTTTGATTCTTGTTTCAACGTTTCCACGAATTGGCTTAAGTTCAAAATCCTTATCATGGTGTTTACAGAATGCTTCTCTTCTTAGACTGCTTGTGCCGAGAGTGGAACCCTCTTCAAGTTCCTTCCAACTGTAATTGGATATCAACACTTCATTAGGACTTTCCCTTACTGGGACTGCAACAATCTCAAGATCTTCGTTTAATTCAGTAGGCACATCCTTTAGGCTATGGACTGCAAAGTCAACTTCCTCTTCAAGTAAAGCGTTGTCTAATTCTCTTGTAAAAAGTCCTTTAGAATCCATATTATATAATTGGGAGTTTGTAATCTTGTCTCCTTTTGTTTTTATGATGTTCTTCTCCACTTCTTCTCCAGTGATATTGTATAAACAGCTTCTGATGTAATCTGTTTGTACAAGTGCCAATTTACTTCCTCTAGTTCCAACAATCATTTAATCAGCCTTTAGCATTCTTTTTAATTTAAATTATCTTTTATTAGTCTTTTATATTTCTGTTTAACTATATTATTTTTGTAGATTATTATTAATAAAATTTACAATAAACCTTTAAAAAACAAAAACCTTAAAAAACAACTATTTTATAATTTTTAGAATTTCTCACGTTTTTTATTTTTATTCTCTCCACTAGCGTTTAGACACTTGTGAATAATTTGATCTATAAATGAATAATGCATTCTTATTATTTTCTATAGCAAAATCCAATGCATTATTATAATCTTCAATATAACTTATTTCATATTCTTTTACACTAGTTTTATCATTTAATTTATCTTTTATGCTTTTTCCAAGTTCATCAGTTAAGACTAAATTTGAATTTGGATTATCTCTTAAATAATCATTTATATAACTTGATAACTTATCTTCATCTATCTCTTCACAAGTCACCCCGTATTTTCCGCCGATGATGATAATGTAATTTTCTATGTCATTGATCATATTTATTGAACTTTCAATTGCCTTTGTGTTTATTCCAGGATTGATTTCTTCAATTATTCTGGAGTTTTGAATGGTTTTAACTTGTGTCCTGCCTTCGATTCCATGGAAATTAGCTATTCCTTTAATGATTGTTTCCTCATCAATTTCCAATGTTAAAGCGGTTGAAATTGCAGTTAAAACATTTAAAACGTGATGTGGGCCTGGTGCAAAGCAATTTAGCTCAAAACTTCCACTAATGTTATTTTCATTGATTGTTTTCAAGTCTTTATATTCTATTTCAATTTTTGTACTGTCAATGTCATATTCGATTGTTTTGCAATATAAATTACTCTCATCACTATTTAATGAAAAGCTATTGATCTTATTGAAATATTTTTCTTTTTCTTCATTATAATATTCATTTAATGTTTCATGCTCAATAATTACAATAGGACAGTCAAAGACTTGTTTTTTAGCTTCTCTTGCATTTGATTTGCCTTTGGCTATTGGATAATTCTCAACAAGGTTTGTAAGTATCCCTATATTTCCAAGACCGCAGATTCCTAATGAATTTTCGAAAATGGCGTAATCATAGTTTAGGTTTTGATAAGGGTTATTGTATGATTCTTCACTTATATCTTTATTAGCAGTGTTTTTTATATCAATGTCTTTTGAAGTGCTGCATTTTGGAAAATCACTGCATTTTGGATTAGCTATTTTCTTAGCTAATTGGATTGTGTTTATAATGTTTGCAGGGGTTATGCTTATGTTTTTTTGTAACATTAAGCATTTATCCATATCTTTTTTAAATAATCTGGCGCCTAAACTGGATAGTAATAATATGTTCTTTTGTTCTAATAAAATATCTTTTAATAGAAATGCACTGCTTGTTTTTCCCTTAACTCCAGTTATTTCAATTGTTTTTATATTTTGCATTTCAGTTGCTTCTTTCCACTCCTCTAAAACAAGCTTGGTTGCTTTGTGGTGGTTAATGATTTCATAATAGTTTGATAGGCTTTTCTCTTCTTTTAAATTCAAGTCTTTATCATGGCTAATTTCATCTAAAAGTTCATTAACATTTAAGGAGGAATGTATTGGATTAATAATTAAGTCTTTATGATTAGATTGGCCTTCTTCATTAGTTTTAGTGTTAGAATTTAAAATATTGATTGAATTATCCTTTAATTCCTTTTTAAATTCCTCTAATGATTTAATGACTTTTATATCGTAAGTCTTTAAAAGGCTTTCGTTTTCTTCTTTTAATGTATTGTATAAGTCATATCCATATACATTTTCAAATTTTCCTGATTTAGCAAGCTCTGAAGATATTTTAACTCCACCATGTGTTAAATCAACTAAAAATACGTTCATTTTTTCACTCTAAAAATTATATAAAAAAAGATAGTTTGATTAATTAAATATATTATTTTTTATTAAAACAATAATTTATTTTAGCATATAATTTGTTTATTATTCCTTAATAAAAAGAAAAATTAGTTTATTTTAAAAATAAACTAATAAACTAATTTAATACAATTTTAATACAATTATAATACTCTATTAATTGAATTAAGTCCGCCTTCATTTAATTTGTCCTTAACTTTCTTATAGAAGTATTTTTTATTTATTCTCATGAAGTAAACGTCTTTTTCAGACTTCTTGATTACAAGTTCCTCTAAGTAGTTTACTTCTTTTTGGATTTGTCCATCCATTACGAAAATTGCTTTTTTACCACGTTTTAAGAGTTTTATTCTGATTTCACTTGTATCAGAAACTACAAATGGCCTTACTCCTAATTTGTATGGACAAATTGGAATGATAATGAATGCTCCTACTTTAGGATCTACAATAGGGCCTCCTGCAGACATTGAATATGCAGTGGAACCACTTGGTGTGGATATGATTAACCCATCTGCCCTTAGCTCTTCTACAACTTCCCCATCTACTGAAACTTCATAGTGGAGCATTTTAGCTGGTCTTGCAGTCATTATTACAACTTCATTCAATGCACGGAAGGTTTCGTTTTCATGAGAAATGATGATTTGAGTTCTTTTCTCTTTAGACCATTCTCCGTCTAGGATTGCATCAAGAGCTTCAAAGGTATTTTCCACCTCAATTTCAGTAAGGAATCCTACAGTTCCCATATTGATTCCAAAAATAGGGATTTCCTTAGTCAATTGGTTTTGGGTTCTAAGTAAGGTTCCATCTCCTCCAAGAATGATTGCAATGTCTGTTCTAAGGTCTTTTAAGTCTTTTGCATAGTCAATAAAATCATAGTTGAAGTTTAGACTTTCGATATGTTTTGCAATTTCAGGAGTTTCGTTCATTGTTTTTGCAATGATCTTGTGAAGTTCTGGATTTTCCTTTATCTCGACAAGCTTTTCAGCCAATGAAGTCTCAAGAACTGTTTCAATTCCCTTTTGAAGTAATGTTTCAAAGATTTTAAGTGAGAATAGTACTGATTTGTACTCGTCGACTCTACTTATGATTGCAACACTGGAAACCATATCCAATTCATCATTATTAATGATTTTAATGATTTGCTTGTGTAAATCCTCATTTCCAGCACTTACAACAACTGCCTTTTCATAAATGCTTAATCTGTTGTCTAATTTTTCACCATACTTATTGGTGACAATAGCTCCTGCCTCTTCAACAATAAGCTTGGATGCTGCAATATCAATGATTCTGCTTCCCCTCAAATCAAGAAATGCATCGTATTTTCCATTTGCAATATATGCAAGCTCTAATACTACAGAACCTAATACTCTCATTCTTCTTGCAGTATCCACTAATTTGGAAACGGAGAGTGTTTTGCTTTTTGTAAATCCTCCTAATGTTATCCTTGTAATGTCAGTCTCTTGGCTTGGAGTCAATGGATGTCCATTTTCTTTAGCACCATTGCCTTTGACTGCCTCATAGAAGTTACCATTAGCGTAGTTTTTTACAAATCCAAGTTCAACATCTTCAAGTGTTGCTTCCCTTCCTATAGGTACCCTTGCCACTGCAATGGACATTCCATATGCTGGAATATTCTTGACAGCATTGCTTGTACCATCTAAAGGGTCGATTAGGAAGATATAGCGAGGTCTTTCCTCATCATCCTTCTTATTTTTGGGAGCGTTATTTAATAATTCTTCACTAAGGCTAACAGATTCCTGCTTTCCTTTTCCAAGTCTTAATTCTCCAATTTCTTCACTTATTAAATAGGATTCAAAATCAGCATCCTTTAAAAGTTTAATTACTTCTTCTTCGGCAATAATGTCGATATGTGAAGTAGGGGTTCCGTCAGCACCTATTTTAACAAATTCTCCTGCCTTTGGGTTTCCTACTTGTCCATCAAGAAGCCTTTCAACATTTTCGAAAACTGTAGTTGCAATTTCTCTACAAATATTTATATCATCCTGATTCATCTTTGGCCCCCATTATTTTTTTATTTTTTTTATTATATTGTAAGGATTTTTTAAATGTCCTTTTTTTATTTTCTTTTTCGTAAGAATTATTCTAAAATATCGTCTTTAATATAAATGACGGCTGCAATTGCAGATCCAATATTCTCTACTGTATGGTGAGACTCTTCAATGATAAGTTCCTTGATTTTAACATTTCTTTTGTTCATCATATACTTGACCATTTTCATAGCCTCATCCTTTATGTCTTCTGGATCTTTGTCGATTCCATGTGTTTCAACAACACAGCCTAATTCCTCTCCGATAGCCACTGCAACACAAGCTGTTATTTCTTCTCCTTTATTAGATGATGTTAAGCTTGATAAAACACAGTTTACCATTGAACCTGCTTTTAATTTAGGTAATTTTTCTATTTTGGTATCAGCTTCAAGCATGCTTGATACTTTAATTAAATTAACATCACCTATTTCCGCTTCATATAAAGCGTTGTCAAAAGCGTTTAATTCTGTTGGACCTTCTGAATTTCCTGAAACAATAGCTATTCTCATTATATCACTTTCGTATTAATACTTTTTAATTAATTATATTTTATTAATTAATTCTCTTTAATTAATTTTTAATAAATTAATTATCTTTTTATTAATTATTTTTTATTAATTAATTCTCTTTAATTAATTCTTTTTTAATAAATTAATTATTCTAATAATTAATTTTCTTTTTAATAATTATAATTATAATCAAGATAATCTTATCTTTTGAAATTATTTTCATAATCACTTGAAACTTTTTGATAGTCTTAATTAAATTATATATTTAATAATTTATTTTTTTTAATATATTAATCTATTAAATATTTTCATTAGCCTATAATATTTTTCTCTTATTTTTGTTTGATTTAGATTTTTCTTAAAATTTTCTTAAAATAAAGATAAGTTTATATATAAAATTAAATTAATATAATATTAATCTATATTAGATTATATTAACTCATATTTGATGAATTTTTTAAAGAATAATTAAATTTAATCAATTTTTAGTTTAAATTTCATTTTAAGTTAGTAAATTGATTATTTATTCAATTCATTATCTAATTAGTGATTAATTAATTATTAATTTTATTTGTGAGGTTATTTTAATGTCAACAAAAGTTGTAGAACTTAAAACCGTAAAAGTCGGAAAATATATTGTTTTAGATGGTGAAGCTTCTAAAGTAACTAGCTTAACTACTTCATCTCCTGGTAAACATGGAGCTGCAAAAGCAAGATTAGAAGCTGTTGGTATTTTTGATGGTCAAAAAAGAAGTTTAGTAAAA
>ONYG01000154.1 GCA_900321995.1 uncultured Methanobrevibacter sp.
AGTATTAATAAATATAATAATTTTAATTAATTTTAATAAATTTTAATAAGTATTAATAAATATAATAATTTTAATTAATTTTTTATTTATTTTTTATTTTTTATCAAATGGTGAAATAATGGTAGAATTAAACCAAAAAGAACTATTAAAAGAATTAGAAGAAATGGAAAACGATTTAAAATTATATCCTATTGAAGAAGGCTTAGAAGATGATATAATTGATTACATTAATGGAAAAGAATTAAGCGAAATGGAAGAGTTTGACTTAAACAACAGACTCGAAGATTACTTCTATGGAGCTAAACTCAAATGCAGAAAGCCTACATATTTCTTTACTGACGGATTTGAGTTTTATGTAACTGAAATCTATATAGATTTTAGAATATTAGAACATGTAAGAAAATCTTTCCCTAAATTTAATCAACTATCTGTTTCTTCTGAAGTTGATCAAGGATTTTCAACATTATCAGTAAAATTAACTTTATAGAAGATATGTAAATTATAAAATAGTTTGGAATTTCCAAATCTATTTATAATAAACATCTATTTATAATGAACATCTATTTTTTTATGAGGAACTGTTCTTCTATATTTCACTCTAGGATAACCTATTATGAAAGCAGAATACATATGTTTAGAAGAGTCTATTTCTGGGAAGAATTCCATCAAGCGATCATGGTCTATCTCATCAGCCTTAAGAGTGAATAATGAATAGAATCCACCTAATCCCATAGTATAAGCAAGCAATTCTAATCTTGTATTTGCAATTAGAGCATTAGCTTGACTTTTGGAAAATGATAAAATCATCTGACTGCCTTCCCAAAGAAGAGGATGATTCTTATAATTCCCTTCACCTCTAAGATATTCTCCAAATTGCTTGATTCTAAAGAATTCATCTTCCTCGACTTTGATTATATCATAAACCAAATGCATAAAATCATCTAATTTTTCATCAAGAACAACGAATTCAACATCCTGTGCATTTTGAGCACTTGGACTATAATAGCAAGCTTCAAAAAGATTATCAAATGTTTCCTTATCCACTTTCTTATTCTTAAACCAACGAATGCTTCTTCTGGTCTTTAAAAGATTTAAAAAATCATCAGAACTTACTGGAACTTCACGTGGATTATAATCAACTACCCTATCTTTTTGATCATCAAATGCCTTTAAAGAAATGCTGCCAGTAGGACAAATAGCTAAACAATGGCCACAATCAAAACAATCACCATTATCAATTTCCACAGCCTTTTTATCGATTATCTCAATATTATCCCTAATACAAACTGTTTCACATAACTTACATCCTGTGCAAGTTTCTGAATTAATCTCCAATTTCATATAACCACTTTAATATTTCATATATAAAATAGTAAAATTAACTTAATTAATATTATGATTTTAATCATAAATCACAAATTACTTCTATTAAATCCTTGACAAACTTATCGACAGTATCAGAATCAAGTTCTAAAAGAGACAAATAGGGATTTAAATCTTCTAATTCGACTAATAATAATGAACCATCCTTTGTTCTGCATGCATCGACTCTTTGAATACCGTTTTCTATAGTATTCCACTCTATAAATTTTTTTGCAAATTCAATATCTTCTCTAGAAACTTCATATGCCTCAAGTTTCCACCGCTCACTTGAATCAGGAGCATATAATGCATATTCAAATTTATCATTAATAAAATAAAAGGAAACCTCATATTCAAAATCTATTGCTGGCTGAATCAATATATTATCCTTCAAATCTCGCTTAATCAATTCATCCTTAGTTAAGAATTCTAGGCCTATTGAATCGGCACCATCCTTTGGCTTTATAACATATTCATCAACATCAGGCAAGAAATCCAAATCATCAATATTATCTATTGTAGGTATGACTGGAAAGTTCTCTAAGGTCAAATCAAGCAGATACTGCTTTCCACACATATCTGCCTTTCCAGTAAACTCATTAAATGTTTTAAGATTATCCTTTTTTACTCTCATTTTAAAGGAGTCATAAATATCCTGAAAAGCCAATACGCTTCCTGTATTTCTGAAAATAATCAAATCCACATCCTTTTCAAAACTCAATGAATTCTTAGGATTGCATAAGACTATATCAAAATAATCCTTTAATATTCCAGACAAGAATATGTCCTCTTCATAATAATTTCTGCCTTTAGCAGGATAATATAAATCAGTCAAATATAAAATCTTTTTCATAATTCCACATTATTATATTATTTTAAAAAATATATAATATTATTCGTTAAGATTAAAATAAAACAAAAAAATCTAAAAATAGAAAGTATAAATTAAAAAAAGCATGAAAAAAGATTAAAAAAAGATTAAAAAAGAAATTAAAAAAAAATAATGAAAAAAGAAAATTAAAAAACTATAAAAAAAGGAAAAAAGTTGATAAACTATAACAACTCTTTAATTCTAGCTCTGACATCATCTAAGCTTTCAGTTGGTTCAAATCTTTGAACTGGATTACCTTCACGGTCAATTAAAAATTTAGTGAAGTTCCATTTGATGTCATTGTTGTCCTTATAATGTCTATCCATCACTTTAAGAACCATTTTTAATTTTCTTGCGCCGTCACCGGTTATGTCTTTAAATGGTTGTTCCTCTTTTAAATATTCAAAGAGAGGGTCTGCATTTTCACCGTTTACATCAATCTTTTCAAAGATTGGGTATGGAACTAAAAAGTCAGCACGGCAAGTTGCTGCAATTTCTTCACCAGTTCCTGGAGCTTGATTACCAAATTGATTACATGGGAAGTCTAAAATAACAAATCCTTCATCTTTAAAATCATTGAAAATTTCATTTAATTCATTGTATTGAGGAGTAAAACCACATTTTGTAGCAGAATTAACAATCAACAATACTTTTCCTTCATACTCTTTAAGAGATACCATGTTTCCAGAAGTGTCTTTTACATCAAAGTCATAAACTGACATATTTTCACCTTAATATTTTTTTAAAAACCTGTAAATCTTGTAATAAAAGCATAAAATAAAGAAAAATTAAATTTGAATATCAATATATAAATTTAACAAATAAGTTTGAAATTAAAAAATATTGAAATACTAAAAATTAAATAATTATTCTAAAAATGCATTTAGCTCTTCTTCATAATTGCCATTAGCAGCATCTCTTGATTTGAGAGCTAAAGTCTTTAAAGGAGCTTTGCCAATATATTTCTCCATTTGAGAAAATGCAGATTCAAAACCACTTGATTTAGCAGTTACAAAGAATTTAACATCATTAAAGCTACCTTCATTTTGCTTAATATAAGAAATCATAGGATTTGCAGCTTTGCCAGCCCAAACAGGAACACCTAAATAAACTAAGTCGTAATCTGCAGGATCATATTTTAAAGTTTCCAAATCAATAATCTTCTCAGACATTCCATCCTTTCCGCCACGAGCATATCCTAATTTTCCATTATAATTAACTTTAGGAATGATTTGTTCAATATCAGCCCCAACTTTACTTGCAATCTCTTCTGCAAGTCCTTGTGTAATGTTTGATCTTGAGTAATATGCAACTAATATTTTCATTTAACCACCATCTCTTTTTTTAAAAACAATCAATTTAATATAATATTACCTATATGAGTATATAAAGTTTTTCTTTACGAAAATAATAATGTATAAATAACCTTATTAATTAAATTAACAATGATTAAAAAGATAAGAAAAAAATAAACGAAATTAAGAAAAATAAGAAAAATTTTAAAAAACTAAAAAAATGAAAAAATCATACCGAAATAAAAAATAATTAGAAAATTGCATGTGAAAATCCAAATCGAATAAATAAAAATCCAATAAAGGATAATTAATTTACACGTGGATTATCTGAAATAAGCCCTCTAACTGAGAATATGATTGCAATCACACACAATACAGAAGATATAATTGCAATATTATTTACTGAACTTACAAACAATCCTGCATGTTCTGGAGATAATGGCAGATTGCCCATAACAACTGAACACATTAAGGTCAGTAGTCCAAAAACCATTGATTTATCTACCGTCGGAGCCATTATTCACCTGACAAATAAGGATAAGGAAAAAATATTAGAGGACATTGAAACAATTAAACAGATAGAACAGCACGAAATTGAAAAGATATTTGATATTGAATCTTAATGAAAATGATATGCCTTTTCTAAATTATTTAAAAGTCCTTAAATAAAGTATTTAATTTACAAAATCATATAATTTAGAATAATTTATAAATTTCAAATATAGAAATAAGAATAAGAAAAAATTGATTTTTCAAAATATTAGGAGAATAAGAATGTTATTTATTTACTACCCAAGATGCAGCACATGCCAAAAGGCTAAAAAATGGTTAGATGAAAATGGATTCGAATATGATGAACAACATATTGTTGAGGACAATCCAGATTACGATCAATTGAAGGGATTATATGAGAAAAGTGGGCTACCTCTCAAAAGGTTCTTCAACACA
>ONYG01000117.1 GCA_900321995.1 uncultured Methanobrevibacter sp.
ATAAAAAAAAAAAAAAAAAAAAGAACCACAAAAAATAAGAAATAAAAAATGCAAAGCACTGTAGAAAAATAGTTAAAAAAATTAAAATTAATTAAAAGAAAGGAACAATTGAATAAACTGCAATTAAAACAACCACAGTCACAATAACAATAGCCCCCAATGGAACTTTCTTCCAAGCTAAGCAAGCTGCAATTATAGCACCAATCAAACCAATATACCATAGCTGACTATCCACAGTCAATACACCAGGACATATCAAAGCAGCCAATGCAGTATATGGAATCAAATTTAAGAACTTTTCAACATCCCGAGAGAAATTTAGCTTTTCTACAAATATAGCGGGAATCAACCTAGGAATGAAAGTGACAAGAGCACATCCGATAATCAATAGATTAGCATCTATCATCGCTAAGACCCCCATTATTGTCTATTTCTTCTACATCACCAAGGATAGTCTTATCATCAACGATATACATACCGATGAATGCTCCTACGAGAGTTGACACTATCAATGACCAATTTCCTATAAACAACTGCAAGATAAAGTTTAAGATAGCGGTTATGACTACAAGAATAGCCAGTTCCCTACTTTCCTTAACTGCAGGAACTAAAAGCGCTACAAAAAGAGCATATAATGAAATATTAAAACTATTTGTAACGATTACAGGGAGAATATTCAATACCAAAACACCTATAAATGCTCCAAAAACCCAAGAAAGGAATGCAATACCTGCAAGGCCAATGTAAACATATATGGATGACTCTTCCATTAATGAAAACATTGCAAAGGATTCATCTACAGCAAGATGGGCAGATAAGATATTTAAAGGCAAGGAACTCTCTTCCACCTTATTGTAGACACAGGTGTTCATTACAAAGTATCTTAAGTTCACAACAAAAGAAGTGAGTACAATTGCAATTAAGCTAGCACCTTGAGCCAACATGGAAACTGCCATAATCTGTCCAGCACCTGCATAAACAAAAAAAGACATTAAGACGGTATGAACCGGGTCTAAACCTGCTTTAATAGCTAAAGCAGCATATCCAATCCCCATTGGAATATATCCGAATGTTATTGGAATACCCAATTTAATACCATGCAATAATTTCTCTCTTTTAGTGCTAATTAAAAACATCTCCAAATAGTTTTCAAAAATAAAAAGTATAACATTATATTAGTCAAATAACTTAATAAAGTTTTGTATGATATAAACAAATATAAGAATAAGTTTAAAAAAAAGGATTTGAAAATTATTAAAAATAAGTTAAAAAATAGAAAAAAGTTAGAACTTATTGTTTCCAGCTAATCTTTTTACATCAAATACTGCTGTGTTAGCCACAGCCATAACGGCCATAACACCTGCTTGAACAGGATCGGTAACTATCAAGTCCGCTTCTTTGGTAACGCTTCCAGGCATGTTTAATGTTATTATGATAATATCCTCATGAGCTTCTTTTAATTCTCTAACAGTCTCAGTTATTTTTCCACCCATCAAGGAGCCTGCAAGGACTAAAGCGCCTACCCTAGGCAATCTTTTAACAGCATCAACAGCTTCTGAAATGTTTTCTTCTCCAACTAATGGAATAGTATCCACACTTATGCGCTCTCCACGTATATTATGCCTATCAGCTTCAGTAATAGCACCTACAGCAACCTGTGATACCTGTGCACCGCCACCAAAGATAAGAATCCGTTTACCAAAAATATCATTTAAAGAGCCATGAATCTCAATGTTTAAGATAAAATCCTTAGATTCCAAATCAGCTATGAGACCTTCAAGCTCATTAACATTGTCTAGCTCTAGATTTAAAGTGCCGATATCATCCTTTACATAAAGGTGAACATAAGAGATATTTATCCCATGATCAGATAGGATATCAGTTACCTCATCTAGAACTCCCTTCTTCTCTTTAGTTGTAAGTGTTAAAGAAATACTACTCATAATATTACCTTAAATAAATAATAAACTTGTAATAAAATAATAAATGATAAATTATAAAAATTCAGAAAATTAAAAAATCTGAAAATAACTATTAAAATAATATAAACTTCAATAAATAAATAGTTAATGCATAATTCACTTAATAGAATTAATTAAGCAAAAATTAAAAAAAATAATAAAAAAATTGATAAGCAATTAAAAATTATTTTATGAGGAATAAACTAACTTAATTCTTATCAATTAATCTAATTTTGCCTTAAATGCTTCTAAATCAGCATGGGCTTTTCTATACATATTCAAATAATTGTCCTCTTCACGGACAGGAATAACTTCAAGACCTAATTCTCTTGTTTCATCAATCCAAGATCCGTCATATACAGGAATCTCAAACTTAATGTCTTCAGAGGTCTTGTTTACAATGATAATATCCCTATATGGGAAATCAAACTCTACAATGTATCCTCCAAGACTCATCATATGATAAGGCCTTATTACAAATTTCATAAAATCACCACTAATTTTCTAAAAGTCAAATCCAATCAACATACCTTGAAATATAACTTATTTACCATTTAACTTAAAATACTGAATAAGTGTTCAATAAGTCACTAGAATAATGCAATCACCATAGCCAATACTCCAATAGCAGAACTGGTAAGAACAGTTGGATATAACTGCTTATTAGTAAATATTGGGGAGAATGCGCTGATTGCAGCCATTATAACTGGCAAGATTAAAGATACAATTACACAAAGAATAAACTTCCAAGATACGAGTACTGGAGGAACTCCTAAGAACAATACACAGAAGACCAAACCAAGAGTGAATATTAAGAATCCTCTGGTTACGTAAACGAATGAACGGTATTTGGAAGCAAGTTCCATATATGGTCCTTCAATCACATCTGACTTTGCCTTGATAATTGAGAACGGATATTCGTTAAGGATAATCATGTATCCTATAAAGAATATGACTGCTCCAATCAAACCTGCTAAAGTGAATAGGAACGGTCCATGAGCTTGTTGATAAGCAACGATATCAGATAAGTAAATGCTTTTGCTCAATACTGCAGGTATGAATAAAGCCAAATACAATGGGAATGAACCGAATATAATCATCCTAAGAGATCTGCTTGAACTAATATCCTCAATGGAAGAAACTAACAATCCTTGTCTAATGGAACCTTTTGCATGGTCTGGGAACCTTAAGTTAACTGACATTACAGATTTGGACAAGGAACCCATTAAAACATAAGCGATTTCTTCAACTTTTAAAAATCCAACAATTGCAATTAAACTTGAAAAAGCCATAAATTGATAGTTATATGGCATTACAGCTAAGAATATAGCTAAAACTACAATAAAACAAAGAATAGGCATTGCTTTATATAATCCTGGTGCTGGAGAGTTAGGCTCAATATTTTCCTTGTATAAGAATTTTATAGATGCCCATAGCCCTGAGCTTGTTACAGGAGGTCCGATTCTTTGTTGAATTCTTGCCTGAACATATTTCCTTTCAATTCCAGGAATTAAAACACCAATGAATAAGGCTATTATCAGTGTTATTATAACCTCTAAAATTGAAATAAATGATATTTCATAAGACATTTTCTACTCCTCATAATAATTTTTAATCAGTAATCAATAAACATGAAATTAATGAATATTAGACTGTAGTATAGACTTGTCTAATTTATTATTGTTTGTATCATAAACTTCTATTGCCCTATCTGAGCAAGTGAAACATGGATCGCACTGTACAATGCACAATTGGCCATCAGTAATATGATTATCAATACAAGCATACTGCATAGCTCCAATATTAGTCATTGAAGGAGTTCTGACAATTGAATGGCGAACTCTACCATCTTCAATGGCATAGGAGTGATATAATGTTCCCCTTGGAACTTCAATATAGCTTTCAATTATGCCCGTGTCAACCATTTCCCAAGACCTGTCAGTGATTTTACCTTCTGGCAAATCCCTAATAGCTTGACGAATAATTTTAATTGATTCGAATATCTCAAGCACTCTCATAAGAAGTTGCGCTTTAACATCACAAGTGTCTTGAGTGATTACTTCATAATCAAAATTATCATATTCAAACATATCAGTTCTCAAGTCTCTTTTAACACCAGTTGCACGTAAAGTAGGGCCACTAACAGCCAATTTAAGAGCCTGTTCCTGTGGAATGTAACCGGTTCCTGAAATCCTTGATGCAACTATGCTATCTTTAATAAATCTGTCTGCAAAGTCTGCAACATTCTTTTCTACAGTATCCATTCCATCTAAGATTCTGCGAATCCTATTGTCATCCAATTCACATCTAGGCCTTACTCCACCGATGATTGAACATCCATACTGAACACGGTTTCCTCCAATCATTCCAAGCAAGTCCATAATTGTTTCCCTAATATAGAACACTCTCATAGAGAAAGTTTCATGAGCTAAAGTTTCACAACCATGTCCTAAATACAATAAATGACTGTGCAATCTTTCAAGTTCACCTACAATAACACGAATATAAAGAGCCCTGTCTGGAATTTCTACACCAAGTCCCTTTTCAGCAGTTCTTACTGAATTCCATGTATGTGAATTGGAACATATACCGCATATCTTTTCAGTAAGCATATTAGCTTTTTCTACAGGAAGACCTTCCATAATACGCTCAATACCTCTATGATTAACACCAATTGTGATTTCCGCATCCTTAATGATCTCATCTTCTACGAAAAATCTAACCCTATAAGGTTCTAAAGCAGCAGGGTGAACAGTACCCATCTGGATTTCTGTTTCTATGATTTCCTGCTTTTTAGCTTTCTTCTCTTCCATCCTATCATCCCTTTAATAAAAATATCAATATAATATCTAAACATTTGATTTATAAGTGCAATAGTATTTCAGTATCTTTTAAATCCAATACTAAATCAGCAATAATTATAAAACCATTTTTATTCAATATCTAAAGCACCTCTAATCAGCATTTAATAAATGAGGCAATGCTGCAACTACACCTGCCAAAACATCTTGAGGCCGTACAGCACAACCAGGAATCTTAGCATCTACTGGAATAACATTCTCAACTGGACCTTCAATCTCTTCAGAAGGAATGTCTCCATGACAGTTCTTATAAACACCACCCATCAATGCACAAGCGCCTGCTGCAACAACAAGCTTTGGATTTGGAATGGCATTGTAAATATCCTCTAAAGGCTTTCTATTATCATAAGTAACTGGTCCTGTAACTACAAGAATGTCCGCTTCACGTGGATTCCAAGTTAAGAATACACCATATTGTTCCATATCAAACTTAGGAGATAAAACAGCATTTACAATTTCAATATCGCATCCGTTACAACCGCCAGTATAAACCAGCATAATGTGGATTGCCTTTGATCTTGAATGTGATTTAAGACTCATCTATTCACCTCCCTCATTAGAATCATCATTCGCACCGGAATCTGAAGAGTCTTTATGCAACTCTTGACTTCTTTTAGCATCCTTATCATACTTCTCATTAATGTTATCCTGAATATCCTTAATCTTAGATACCTTATCAAGAGCCATACCTGTTTTTATATCGCTAGTGTCTGGAACAATATTTTCAGACAATAATGACTTATCAGAGAGATACTGAGCAATGAATGATATCTTCTCTTGAGATATTTTTATAGGCTCACTCAATATTTCAGCAGATTCCTTGTGGAATTCACCAACATTTCCAGGGTGAATTGTTCCAGATTCTTCATAGAATGAATATATTGGACAGAAGTCGTGACACCAATAGCAGACAACACATTTTAATGGGTCAAGCTCTGGAACTTCAGTTTTAATCCAACCATCCTTAAGCTTTACAGGATTTTGAAGAGGTTTCATTGTTACTGCTCCAGTCGGACAGACATTTGCGCAACCTCCACAGCCAATGCAGGCCTTCTCCTCAACTTTCTTATCCGGCTCCACAGTTCCAGTCAATATTGCATTACGGAGTTCCATATCAGTTACCCTATCTGAAGCAAAAAGGATTCTTTTAAAATTTGTATAAGCTCCATTAAGCATAATTTTCAATACATCTTTCATAATATCAAACTCCTAATTCACCCTATTAAATTCTCGCTCGAAAATAAATGATTTAGATGGGCAAACATTCATACAAGCTCCACAGTAAATACATTTATCATCATCAACGGCAAATCTTAAGTTTTTATTCTTGGTTCCAAGATTAACTTCCTCATTTGAAATATCTATTGTGTAAATTGCATCTTCAGGACAGATATCTTTACATAATCCACATTTTACACATAGGTTTTCATCAATGTAGTTAAATCCGCCGGATATTTCATATTTGACAGAAGACTTCTTAGGTATTGCATCCTTAGGACAGTGTATTCCACAGGTTTCACACATGATACATTCATCCAAATCAACATTGATCTTGCCTTTCTTAAGTGTGATAGCCTCTTTAGGACATAATTCTGCACATATTCCACATGAAATGCAGTCATCTGAAACTTCCCCATTCCAAGATATAGTCTCAAAGTTTCTTGCATCCTCATTACATACTTCAACACATTTTCCACAGGATACACAATATCCGAATAGCTTGTTGTCTTCATTTTCAGTTAAAGATGAAACAGGACAGTTATAAATAGCTTCAAGACGTTTTTCCTTGTTTTCATCATTATCCTCATCCATATTAGGGTCATACCTTAAGGCATTTAACTTGCGCACCATTGCAGGACTGTCAAATGTATCTACACATAATCCGCAGTTTAGGCAACTGACTATGCTTCCTTCAGCATTTGAATATAATGTGTCGTCTTTAATGCTGCGGACAATCTCAAAGTCCTTGACAGATAATGCGTCGCTAATACAATTTTCAACACAAGCCAAACATAAGGTACAAAGGCTTTTATCATATTGGCCATCCTTTAAAGCGCCAGTTGGACAAAGGTCTTCACAAACCTTACATCCTACACAATATCCTTCATCTTGAATTATAACTTCAATTGCACGGGTTGGACAGTAATATGCACATCTTCCACATTTTACACATTTATCCATGTCCGTGTTGATGCAAACTCTTTCGGCTACCTTATCAGATTTTACAGGAATCTTCATGGTCTCTATCTTTTTGACTCCCGCTCCAGTTCCTACAGTAGTTGCAACCATTTTCAATGAATTCAGCAAGACTTTCTGCTTGTCTAAAACCAAATTATCTGTGTCCACTCTTGCATTTTTACTGCAAACCTCTTCACAAACTCCACAACGTGAACAAATACCTTTAACAACACCATTATCAAGATGAATACTTTCTATAGGACATGTGAATTTACAAACGCCACAAGCATTACATTTTGCCCTATCTACTACATAGCCTCCATACTTATTCTTAAATATAGCGTGATTTGGACAAGCCTCATAACATGCACCACAGCACATGCAACTAAAGGATTTGTTATCTACAAATCGTATAGCTTCACTAGGACAATTTTTTATACAATCTCCTTGTCCATCACACCGATTAATTGTTAGAAACATGATTTTTCTCCTTAATAATATTAGCAATCAAAAGATAATCATATTCGCTAGGATATAGCGAATATCAATCCCAATCTTAATGATCACCTTTCGCTCGTCCTCCAAGTAAAACACTGCCTAATAAAATACCGATTATTGCAGATAAAAAGGCAGTTGCTATTGGCAAATCATCATAAGTCGGATACTGGCCTAATCCATAAGCCATAATAATAACACCAATTATAAGGGCAATTATACCGCTAAGTGTAAATGTAAAGCTATTTTCAAGATTTAAATGGATTCTAGAACCTACAACGAATCCAAAGATAATAGCTACAATTATTGGTCCAATTACCAAACTAGCCAAAGACACCATTATTCCTCCTCCGCTAATTTTTTAAACTGTGAAAATGCTATTACTACAGCACTAAGGCCTACAAGAACCTTTAATCCTACTGCTATGTTCAAGTAAGGAACTATACCTGCATGTGTCACATCAGGGTATGAGAAGATTGTTGCAATAGCCTGTGGAACTACACCATAAAGGTTTCCTCCAATATTGTAAAGGAAAGATCCAGTCAAGGCAAGTCCTATCAAACCAAGCAAGACATAAGCTAATGCACCAAATGACTCTAAAGTAGAAATGAATCTGTGAGACATTTTAAATGGAGTTCCATCTACACCATAGACAACAATACAGAATATGATTGCCCCTGCAATCATAGCTCCACCTTGGAAACCTCCACCAGGAGTTATGTGACCTCCTAAAATGGTCATGATTCCCATAGCAACCATAACAATAGCGATTGGAAGGGTCATGATTTTCAATATAGGACTGCTTTCATTAGAATTCCAATTTGGAGACTTTTTGTCTGTAGATTTAATGTCTTTTCCTTCCACCATTATTCATCATCTCCTTCAAGAGTTTGTGAATCTTCACTAGCAGTTTCAATATCTGAATCATTTACAGCTTTTAAATTATCAGCACTTGCATTAACGTTCTTATCTAAAATCTTACCTTTTCCAAAGATAAGAAGAACAACTAATACTGCAGTGACTAAAATCAAGGATTCTCCTAATGTATCGAAAGCCCTCCAATCGAATACAACCAATGTAACCATGTTTGGAGCCAATTTAGTTCCGATAGCATTATAAATTAAGCTGATTCCTGGATTGACTAATTCCTTAAATCCATAAAGTGCATCAAATAGACTTGCTGCAAATAATATGCTTGCAAAAGCCATGATTAAAGTTCTAATACTAGCAGAATGATCAGACATACTTTAACCCCCAGTAGATTAGAGCAACAAGAACTCCAAGAGTAATGATTATATAAAAACTCATTTTTTCTAAGGAATCTGACTGTTCAGATTTTACTTTAGAAGCAAGAGGCATATTTGTAAAGGCCAAGACTGCAGCTAAAATGACTACAACAATGGAAGCTATTGCATTAATATGTCTTAAGAATAAAGCTGCAAGAATTAATGAAACGAATATTAGGAATTCAGCAGCAATAGCTCCAGAAACATTGTCCATAGTTGTAGGATCCTTAGATAAGTTTGACTTTAAGTCCTTAACTGAACTTAAGAATTTACGATAGAAAGACATTAGAACAATCCTCCTCTAAATAAATCATTTAATGAAGCCATTAAATCAGGCCCCCTGCAAATGGAATAAATACATCAGTCACTATATTCGGACAGATACCAAGAACCAAACAAATTATTAGCAAAATAGCTACAGCGAATACAGTAACCTTTGGAATTTTATCATGAACGAATTTCAATTCACTTGGCTTAGGCTGCAAGTATACATTATGGAATGCCTTAACAAATGTAAAGAAGATAACTACACTTACAATGATTGCAAGAATAGCAAGCTCTGTATATCCTGCATCTAAAGCAGCTTGCACAAGCATTAATTTACTTTGGAAACCATTGAAAGGAGGTACACCTGCCAATGCCCATCCTCCAAGCAAGACCATTATTGCCATTTTGGAATCTATTCCAATCAATCCGCCTAACTTACGTGTATCTGAAGTGTTAGTAAGGTAATAAACAGAACCGAATCCTATAAAGAGCATTGCAGTGATTACAATCTCATTTGCTGCCTGGAATAATGCTGCTGCAATGGACATTTGAGTTCCAATACCAAAACCTAAAGCAATGAATCCTAATTCACCTACAGCTAAAAACGCTATCATTCTTCTAAAGTCTACCTCCATTGCAGACATTGCGACACCTAAAACCATTGCAAGAATAGCGAATACAATAATTGCTGTATTGAAGTAAGGAATGTAAGCGAATATCTTGTACATTGCAATTCCAAATGCCAACATGCATAAAACTGAAAATCCTTGTAAAATAGCAGAACCATTTGGTCTAGCCTTACTGTAAACAGCGGACTTTATAGTGTGGAATGGAGGCAATCCTGCAGAGTATAGCCATCCAAACAAGATCAATGCAAAACCAATGACAAGTCCTGGAGAGTAAGGCTGGACAAACTTGTTGCTAATTACAAAAATGATATCTGCAATATTGACTGAACCTATTGTTCCAAGTATGAATCCAATACCTAAAAGAAGCATCGGACCACCGATAGCACCTAAAATCAAGTATTTTAAAGCGATTTCATAGTTATCTTCAGTGCTTGAGGCTACAATGATACCCACTTGAGTCAAAGCGGTTATTTCAAAGAATACATACATATTGAAGATATCTTCAGATAATAATAATGCAATTACAGATGCAAGCCCCATAAATATCAAGTAAAGGTAAGGGCCTGAAACCTCTTTCTTTTCAGAGAAATATGTGAGTATTGCAAGGAATGCGACAATTCCCATAAGGAATATGAAAATTCTTTCAATATTTGCAAAGGCATATACAATACCAGTGTTATAGCCTGCAACAAGAGTGTTAACAAGATTTGCTGGAAGTGAACTTGTCAAAAGGCTAGGATTGTGACCACCGAAGTATTGGACACCTACAGTAGCGCAAATTGCAATTATAGGAACTAAAATACCAAGCACAAGGGAAATGGCCTTAACGGTTTTATCCTTTCCATCAAAAATGTTTACAATCAAAGCAGATAATATTGGAATTACTACCAACAAAGGAATTAAATAATTCATTTCTCATCCCCCAATATTTCTTTTGTGCTTAAGGTTCCATGCTTTCTGTATAAAACCATAGCCAAAGCCAACATTACAGCCAATGTACTTGCACCGATTACAATACTGGTAAGCACTAATGCCTGTGGCAACGGATAAGCGGAATTTGCTGCAAACCAATCTGCAGTCATGCCAGGCAAGTAAATAGGTACAACACCGCCTGCCTTATATCCTAAGCAAATGAGGAACAGGTTTACTCCTTCCTCAATGAATGCAATACCAATAACCTTCTTGATAATGTTATCAATGAATATGGCTGCAAATAATCCTATAACAATAAGGGCGCCAGAAGCGAAAAGGGAAGCTAATTGAATATCCATAACCATTTAAGCCCCTCCTTTATTAGTTTTATAAACAGCCAATGCTATAAATACAGGCACGATAGCCCCTTCTACAATAGCTTGAGTTAAAGCTACATCTGGAGCAAGCAATAATTGGAATAAGACAGCTACACAAAAACCAGATATTCCAACTAAAATAGCTGCTTTTAGCAAGTCTTCCTGTAAAAGTGCGATGATTGCACTAATTACTGCAACAATAATTATTATATACTCAATCATTGTCGTCACCCTCACCATCTTTTAAGTTCTCTTCGCCACTTTCAGCACTTTCGTTATTTTCTTCTTTTAAATCAGAAGCTTCTTCTAAATCAGAAGCTTCTTCAGAATCAGAATTTTCTTCTAAATTAGAAGTTTCTTCTAAATTAGAAATATTTTCAGAAGAGTCATCTGATTCAGAATCACTATCAGAATCCTTATTCAAATTATAAGGATCTTCGATTAACAAATCAGGATTAAGGACTGGATTATTATAATCGTCTTCCCCATGATAATATCCATTAGCTAATGCATGAGCTAATAACGGAGCAAGGAATAAATAAATCAAAGCAAATAAAGGTTGACCTAATGCAATGAATGCAATAATTCCTGCTACATCAACCATTCCTAAAATATGGATTCTAGCATAAACAACATTAGGCATGTCATTATCCATTCTTAAAATCCCAATAGCTGCAATTATGATTAAAAGTGCAGAAATAACTAATAAAACTGATTGGATAATAGTGATTAAACTTATACCTTCAAGACCAAAAGCCATTTAAGCCCTCCTTAAAATTGCTGCATAAGCTATTGTTCCGACAATACCTAATAAAAGTAAAGCTAAAGCAATATCCTTAAAGAATCCTATGTTCCACATTGTTCCAACTGAAACAAGGACCAAAGTAATTGCTAAGGTTAATGAAGAAGTACCTATAAGCCCCATAGAGACAGACCTGTAACTAATAATCCTCATAGATGCCAATAAGAAAACAACCAATGCAATTATTAAAAAACACTCTGAAATTAATAAAATTTCCATTACCATCACATTCTAATTGATCAATTAAACATAAAATAAACATTACAAATAAAAATCCAAACGGATTTTAAAAAAACTAATCACTTATTTAATTAAGCCATTTAATAGCTAAATTATTCTAGCATTCCCTTTATGTATTTTTCAAAAGGAATAATGTCTTTAACATCTCTTGGAGCAATAACTGCAACCTTTAAGACTTGACTTTCACTGTCAAGGTCTACAGATAATGTTCCTGGAGTTAAAGTAATACTGTTTGCTAAAATAGTTTGGGAGATTGGTCTTTTTAAATCGGTATCAATATCAATGACAACTGGATCATACTGATTTCCTTTAAATATTCTTACAACCATATCTAAAGTGGATTTAATAATCTCCAAAATAAGCACTACTAAATAAGCGATTGCATAATAAATTCTAGATAAAAACATTAAAATAACCCCATAATGTTTTATTAAAGAAAATCAATTGAATTTTAATCAAATTAATTAAAATACAATTAAATAATGAATCTGATAAATTAATAATTTAAATGATTTATCCCAAATCATTAGGGACAAATCTAATCTGTTAATTTAAAAATTTTAACAAGTTAAATCAAAAAATAATAAAAATATTTAAAAATTAAAACTTTAAACTAATAAAAATTATTAATTCAAACACTCAAAACCCTTATAAAATCTCATTGAAAAACAAGAAATTTTATGAAGAATAATGAATAATTATTACAAATTTTCATGAAAATTATTTTTTTATTATAATACTATTAATTAATATTATTATAAACAATATTATTTATCATGATTATTTATTATAAATCTTTTCATAATTTTATAATTTTATGATGATTTAGAAAAAAATTATAAAAAAATTAGCAAAAATAAAGAGAAAATCCTGCAAAAATAATACTAAGTGCTAGATTTTTATTAAAAAACTAGTGCAAAAAAACTAAATAAAAATTAAAAATAAAAAACTAAAAAAAACTTAGAAAAAGCTAAAAAAAACTTGAAAAGCTAAAAAAACTTGAAAAGCTAAAATAAAAAAGTTAAAAAACTTAGAACAACCCAAAATAAAAAATTAGCTTATTATAAAATAAGACCAAATACAAAGCAATTACAATAAAAAATATCAAAATTCCTAGTTTTTTATAGTATTTTTTATCAGAAAATGGGCTAAAAGGCTTTATTCCAGAAGGACTGAAAGAATCTAAAATCATATGACTGAACAATCCTAAAAATATAGAGAAAATCAAGATATGAACATTTATTCTTAAAATTGGAAGAAAACCAAAGTATAGCAAGCCTAAAAATAAAATCATGAATAATACAAATGCTAAGGATAATTTCTTATTTAAAAACAATATTGCCAAGAATACAAGAACAACAACCAATATAATGTAATTTAAAGGAATGCTAGTTATAGCACTTAAATTAAAGTAAGAAGAAAGGTCCATTCCAAAATAAACCAATAGAAAGATAAATACGCCTAAAACAATACAACCCAAAATAGAATGAGTGAAACCTCTATGGGATGAAACCAAAAAGATAAATCCTAATAAGCTAATGATTAATCCTAAATAAATAGGCAAATTCAGCAAGTAAAGAACAATTGATAAAATCATTCCAACTGAAATTATGATAAGCACATGATTGCGCTTAAACTCATGGTCAAAATCTGGAATATTTGCACCAATAACTGCTAATGCAATAGCAAAAGGATCATAAAACATAAACAATGATAAAATAAATGCAAATATCGTGTGTCCCTTATATGATGACATTTTATCCTCCATTAATAAAAGATAGAAAAGAAAGAAAGATTAAAAAATCAATTGAAAATATATAATAAAGTTTCTTAATTAGTAATTTTGTTAAATAAGCATATAAATAAAATGAGAGCATTTGAAAACTAATATTGGACAAAATTCAATTAATCACGAAATTATGAAAGTGAAAATAGCAAATCTATAAAAAATAGAAAATAAATTTAAAATAAACTTATTATTACATAATGAAAAAGAAAAGTATTATAATTTAAAAATAAAAAAATTCAATATTCAATATAATTATCAAATAAACCAAAATACTGTAAAAAGGATTTCATTTGAAGAATAGACCTGTTGCATATTCTTTCATTTGCATATCCAATAGCAGACAATACTTCACAAGTAACCGCAGGTATTCCCTCAAGATTAGACTCATCTTCCAAAGCACCTTTAAATGGAATTCCTGCAGATTGATAAACTATCTTTTCAGAGCCAGTTACCTTTGATATAAACTCAGCCATATTAAAGCTGCCCATTGTAGGAACTTCACTACAGAAAACACCTTCTTTTCCAGGATTAGAATTAGGAGCAGTTGAATGAAAATCACCAATAGCTTCAACTTCAAGTTCCTTTGCCTTCTTTAATATCAAATTGCTTATAGAACCTTCCTTATGAGCCAACCTATTTAAATCTCCACCATCAAAATATCTTGAATTCATCATAGATGCCTTAGGGCATGCAAATGGAATTATATAAACAGTACCTAAAAGGTTTAAATCATAAATTTGGTCTATCAAGTTTAAGGCAGATATTTGAGGAGCTAATTCATTTCCATGGATTCCTGCAACAATCATGACTTTTGGATAATTATTGCCTATTTTGATTATAGGAGTTCCCTTTATAGACTCTTCTAAAATATATTTTGCATTTTTAGTGAGATTTATATTATTGAAGATATTCTTATTAGCTGAAATAAAGCCTCCAGTTTCATGACTAATATGCTTTAAATCCAAATAACCATTATCTTCTCTTTTCATCAAAATCCCTTATAATCAATTGCTTAATAAATAAAAAAAAGTAAAATATTTTCATATCTTTTTTATCAAATTCCCTACCTTATAATTATCTTTTTTATTTTATTTAAACTTAAAATTATATATAATAAAAAACAAAGTTTAAATATAATATTAATTTTTAATTGAAATTTGATAATTAGAATTAAATTAAATTAATTCTTTAAAAGTTATTAAATATCAAATGAAATTATTATAATCAACTAACTTATCAAAAACAATTTGAGTGATAATATGGAAAAAGTTGTTTTAGCATTTAGTGGTGGATTAGACACTACTGTTTGTGTTAAATTATTAGAAGAAGAATACAATTACGAAGTAATAACTGCATGTGTTGATGTAGGTCAACCAAGAGAAGAATTAGAAAAATCACAAAATTCTGCAGATAAAATCAAATCTGGAAAACATTACATCATTGATGCTAGAGAAGAATTTGCTAATGAATACATTGCAAAAGGAATTAAGGCAAATGCAGAATATGAAGGTTATCCATTAAGTACCGCTCTTGCAAGACCTTTAATTGCAATGAAAATTATTGAAATTGCAGATAAGGAAGGTGCAACTGCAATTGCACACGGATGTACCGGTAAAGGTAATGACCAATTCAGATTTGAAGCAATCATAAGATCCATGTCTGATTATAAAATCATTGCTCCAATTAGAGAAATGAACTTAACCAGAACTGAAGAGCAAGCATATGCAAAGGAACATGGACTTAACTTATCCTACGATAAAATTTACAGTATTGATGAAAACCTTTGGGGAAGAGCTATTGAAGGGGATGTTCTTGAAGACCCTGCAAATGAGCCTCCTGAAGAAATTTATGAATGGACCAAATCAGCTGAAGATGCAAAAGACACTCCAACCAAAGTGACTATCGAATTTGAAGAAGGAGTTCCTATTGCTATCGACGGCGAAATGATGGGTTTAGTTGACTTAATCGATAAAGCAAATGAAATTGCTGGTGAAAATGGAGTAGGCAGAGTAGACATCATTGAAAACAGAATGATTGGTCTTAAAAGCAGAGAAACCTACGAAGTTCCAGGTGCTAAATTATTAATTGCAGCTCACAAAGCTTTAGAACAATTAGTCTTAACTGTTGATGAACTCAGATTTGCTGAATATATGAGCACATTATATGCAGATCTTGTATATGAAGCTCTCTGGCAAGAACCATTAAGAGAAGACATTGACCAAGCAATTGATCATATGCAAAGAAGAGTTAGCGGTAAAGTCGTGATGAAATTATTCAAAGGTTCAATTCAACCATTAAGCAGAGAATCACCATTCAGCTTACACAGCATTGAACAAATTACCTTTGAAGACAAGGAAACTGACCAAAGCGAGATTGAAGGCATGATCAAATACCACGGTCTTCAAGCAGCTAACTACCAAAAGTTAAATAGATAAATTCAAATTTATCTATCTTTTTCTTTTTTTTTTGAAAAATAAAAATAGTTCGCATATATAAGAATATTATCTGACTTTTTCTTTTTTTTTGAAAAAATAAAAATAGTTCGTACTTATAAGAATATTGAAGTTAATATTAAAAAAAATCAAATAAGGCTTAAATCAGTTAATAAAAATAGAATATTAAGTTAAAAATAGAATAATAAGAGCATAACAAAATATACAAAAAATATATATACTTTATTAAACTATATAAACATAGAGAATAATATGTACTCAATTACATATCACCCCCTTTACATATGTTTTTTTTAAAAATTAAACCTTTACATATTATTCTCGCCCTTTATAACTATTTTTTAAACTTTACTACTTTAAGAAATTCCAATAACTAATTTTTATAATCTTTAAGATTTATTCAAGCAAATTAAATTTTAGGCATTCACCTACCAATTCTATACTATTTAAAGTATTTTTAGTTTTATAGACTAAAATTTCCACACCACATTCATATGCCTCAAGCAATGTTTGTGAAAATTTAGGATCATTTTCCCAATTTGGCCTAAAACTATTTCCATTAGGATGCTCTATTAAAAAGAACACAACAGCACGTATTCCCTTATTTTTAAGAGCAATCAATTCTTCAAGATGTTTTCTGCCCCTATCTGTCGGAGCATCGGGAAACTGTGCAACTCCATCTTTAATTAAAGTTACAGACTTTACTTCAACATATGTCTCATCAATTACATCAAAGCCTTGATTGTCATCATTTAAACTCTCATTTTGATTTGCTAAATAAATATCAATTCTAGAGTTTCCAATAGTCTTTTCTGACTCAATTATTGAATAACCAGACAACTCTTTAATTTTATTATTTTGAATCGCATCAAATACAATCTTATTTGCTTCCCCTGAAAACATAGCCACCAAAACGCCATTATTTTCAACATAATATAGGGAATACTTGGTTTTACGATTAGGATTATCGCTAGGTTTAAGATAGACAACTGCATCTTCAACTAAAAGTTCCTTACATCTGCCTGTATTTGGCACATGCGCCTTAACTATTTCCCCATTGAGTTCCACTTCTGCAATGAATCTGTTTGGCCTTGCCTTAAAAATAGCCTTAACTAAATTAGAAATAAAATCACCTTAAACTCTTAAATAAAAAAATAAATAAATTTAAGCTTCTAATCAATCAAATTTGCCATAACTGCACCTAAATACTGAGTCAAATCTTGTGCTCCAAAGCCATATCCTTGAGCTTCCATAGCTAAGTCACCAGCCTTCCCATTAAGATATGGTGCCAAAATTGCAGATGTCCAAGCGTCCAAACCTTGTGAAAACAAGCTAACTGCAATTCCTGCCAATGCATCTCCAGTTCCTCCTGCAGTCATGCCAGGATTACCAGTTCTATTTATTTTTAGCTTATTTCCATTAAAAATAAAATCATATTGTCCTTTAAGAATAACAGAACCATTAAAAGATTTTGTTATGCTTTGTAAAGCATCAATCTTATCATTTACCTTAACAAAATCATCATGATTTTTATCTGCTAGTCCAATTATATTATCTAATTGATAAGCAACATCCTTAGGAATTTGATCTTTAAAGAAGGATTTAAACTCAAAATAATGAGGTGTGATAATAACATCTTCCCTTTTAGAGATTAGAGAGAAATCAACTAACTTTAATGCATCTGCATCTAAAACTAAAGGATTATCCAATTTCATAGATAAAACATTGAACAGCTTAGCAGTTTCCTCTTTCTGAGCTGCTCCAGGACCTAATAGTACTGCATCTACTTTAGAAGCCAAATCCAATATATTATCCAAGTCATCAAGAGATAAGTAATCTCCTTTAGCTTCCTTAACAATAAAGTCTTCAGATAATGACTTGATAGGAATTGAAGCAGGTTTTGGAGTGTAAATGTATACAAGGTCTGCACCAGTTGCAATAGAGGCCTTAGCAGATATTGCAGGTGCACCATAATAATCAAGGCTTCCTCCAACAATCAAGACTTTTCCATTGTTGCCCTTATGAGAATCATTTTTACGGTTATTTAACCTAAGCAAATCTCCTCCTTCAACAAAAAGTTCGGCTTCAAGAGGAATTCCAATATCACAAGTAATTATTCCGCCAATATGAGACTCATCAGCAAGTTTTACACCAGTCTTAACCTTATGGAAGCAAACAGTATAATCAGCATCAATAGCAATATCTGCAATTTCTCCAGTTAATGGATCTAAACCTGAAGGAACATCAATTGCAACCTTTAAACCTGCTGTTGAATTAATAAGCTCCACTGTTTTTCTAACCTTATCCCTAAGCCTTCCCTTAATTCCAGTACCAAGTAAGCAGTCCAAGATAATGAACTCATCATCATTAAGATTAATTCTCTCCAAATCACTTGAATCTTTAATGAATTTAACAGAAAGCCTTGAAACTCTTGGCTGGAGATTCAATAAGACATTTAGGTTTGCCAATGCATCATCAGACTTTATCTGCTCTTTTGTGTTTAATGCATAGACTTCAACTTCAAAACCTCGATTAAGCAAATGCCTTGCAGCTACGAAACCGTCTCCCCCATTTCCACCAGAACCTGTGAAAATCACTATCTTTACTGGTCTGGAGTACTTATAGGTAGAAAGTGTAGCTACTTCATCAGATATTGATTTACCTGCATTTTCCATCAAACAAAGCCTTGAAAGACCTAAATATTCACAATTATAATCTGTAGCCATCATATCAATTGGATCCATTATTACACCTTAAATATTTTAAATGAAATTCATATAAAACGGAATTTTATAAAATTTAATAAACAATATATTATATAAACATACTAATAATTAAATATAAGGACAATTAAAATGAAAAAAACAAAACGAGAAAATTTATAAAATTAAATTAAAAACAATAAAAATGTAAAAATCAAAACGAGAAATTTATAAAAATCCTATGAGGACTAATAATGGATAACATAAAGCTCTTATTAGATAATATTAAAAAAGACAATTCAGGAATTTATGCAGTCCTGATAATTGTTGCTATAATTTCATATGGAATTTTAGGATCCATTTATATAATGAATCTAAACATATTCGATTCAATATATTACACTATAATAACAATTGCTACAGTAGGATATGGGGATATCATCCCTATAACTCCATTGCAAAAGATTTTCTCTGTAACATTAGCATTATCAGGAGTAGGGATCTTAGCTTATATTGTAACATTTATCATAAGTTCAGTTACAGAAAACCTGCAAGGCATTAGGAGTGGAAGGATTATGGAAAAGAAATTGTCAGAAATGGAAAACCACTACATCTTATGTGGATTTGGAAGAGTAGGAAATGCAGTTTATGAGGAATTAATGAAAAGAAATCAGAAAGTAATCATCATAGAAAAAAACGAGGAAAAATTAGAGGATATTGAAACAAACGATAATGTAATTCTATTAAATGCAAATGCCACAGAAGACAAAACCCTTAAAAAAATCAATATTCAAAAATCCTTAGGAGTTATTGTAACCACTGGAAGTGATGTTGATAACCTATTTATCGTACTTACAACTAGAGAATTGTATAAGGATGCATGGATCGTTTCAAGGGCAAGTAAAAAGGAAAGCGTTAATCGATTAAAGCATGCTGGTGCAAATAAGGTAATCTCTCCTGAAGCAAGTGGAGGAACAGACATTTACTTCGCTTCAGTTAAGCCTAATCTAATCCACATAACTGAAAAGCATGGCATTGATTTTATTGGAAAAGAATTGGAGATCCTAAGAAAATACAATTGCCATCAAGAAAACATTGAATATCACCTACATGGAATCAGAACACCTGTATCAAGAAGTATTGGCGTAATGGAGGAAAGTGAAGAAGACGGCTTCATTGAAAAGATCAAAAGTGATGAAAATGTTAGAGAGTCCTTAGAAACAATTTATAGCATTGTTAATGAAGTTCACTCCCACTGGTTATCTGGTCCCGACAAATTCCACTTAAATATGGCTGTTGAAGAACTAAAAAAAGAGGGAATTGTTTTGGGAGTTGATTTAAGCTTTGATGAGATTAATGAGTTTACTAAACAATTTAAAGAGTAAACTCTACTATTTTTATTTTTATAATTTAAAAACAAATTAAATTTTTAGCAAAAGAAAAATAAATCTAAATTATTGCAAAAAATAAGTTAAATAAATCTAAATTATTGCAAAAAAATAAGTTAAATATCAAGAAATATAAAAAATAGAAAAAAAGAAGAGATAAATGAATTATCTCAAAGGATTAATACAAAATGTATTAATTATTAAAATTTAGCAAATTACAGAATTATTCGAATAATTCGTGTAATTTCATGATGTAAGCACCTAATTTACCATCGAAGTTACCTGCACTAATTTCAAGTACACCATCAACAGTACAAGCTGCTAAAATACCAGCTTTCATAGCTGCTTTTACAGATTCTTCATCTACACCGTCAATAACGAT
>ONYG01000118.1 GCA_900321995.1 uncultured Methanobrevibacter sp.
AAAAGAAAAAAGAATAAGAAAAATAAAAATTAGATTAAATAAAAGAATAAAAACTAAAAAAAGAAAAAAGAATAAGAAAAATAAAAAAACAGCTTAGATAACAAGACCGTCTAAAAAAGAATAAAAATAGAATAGAATTAACTATTCTATGTTATTTTCACTGTAAACTTAGTGCTTGTTGCAGTGAATGTATCATCCACAACAGAGTTTACAGTACAAGTGTAAGTTCCTCTAACAGTGATTGACACTTTAACTGAAGCAACTCCCTTAGAGTTGGTCTTAGCATTATAAAGTTTGCCGTTTATAATGAATACTAAGCTTTTACCTTTAAGTGCATTGCCTTTAGCTGTCTTTAAGGTAGCAGATAAGGTTTTGGTTGCAGTTCTCTTAAAGGTTTTAGCGCTTGCAGTTAATTTAGGAGCTTGTTTAGTTACGTTAATTAGAGCAACTTCAAAGGTTCCATTATAATCATCATCACCTAAGAAACATAAAGCAAAGGTGTATAAGTCTGCACGAGGTAAGTTGATTTGCAAGCTTACGCCACCGGTTGCATTAGTGGTCCTATTGTAGATCTTACCGTTAAAACCAATTTTGACATCCTTATTAGCAAGAGCCTTTCCAGATGCATCAGTCAAGTTAACTTCAAAGTACTTACCGATTCTTCCATCTGCAGCTGCTACAGTTTTTGTATTCATGTTTTGATAATGGATCTTGGTTTGAATCTTTTGCTTTACATTGGAAATGAACAAGATTTGATTAGAGACTGAAAGATTATCACTGTCGGTGTATTTGACTTTAATGGTTCCATTACCTTCAATAGCTGGAATTAAAGCCTGACCAGACATGTCAGTGCTTAGATTGAATTCGTCTCCATTTGAATCAACATTCAATACAGCATTTCCTATTGGATTTCCTTCAAGATCATTAAGGGTCGCAAGAATTGAAGCGCCACTAGGCTCTAAAGTGATTGTAGCATCAGGAGTGGTTTTTATTAAGGCATTTATTACTCCATATTGTCTTGCATCAGAATATTCTGTTTCGAATGGTCCATACATATCAAAGTCATTATCATAAATAGCATAGATAATAATGTCTTCACTTATGTTTTCAATATCTATGGAAGCCTTTCCTTCAGTCAAATTAAGGTAATCGTTATAGAATCTCTTGTTGTTTTTAAAGTCAAAAATATCAACAAATATAGTCTCATTCAATAGTGCACCATCACTATGGCTAAGAGTGAAGTTAATGGTTTCAGATTGGCCAATGTATACATCTGCAGTTTCTATAATGATTTCACTTGTTTTGAATACATGGATATATCCATCATTTTCGCAGCCGTTATAGAAATGGTTAGGATCGAATTTGGCATGGATTATATAATGGCCTGCTGGAAGCTTGCCAATATCCACAGTAACAAAATCATCTTTTATAGCGCTGACAGTCTCATTGAAGAGGAGTCTTGATTCATTATCATAAACAGTGACTTCAACATTTCCGCTTATTCTTTCGCCTGCTTTATTCATTAGGGAAATGTTTGCAAATATTTCCTCATCATCATTATAGTAAGGATTTTCGATTTCGATTTCAGTGTCTCTGCCTACAACTGAAAATGATTCAAATCCATCAGATGGGCTATGAGTCAAATTACCTTTGAAACTAGCATAAACATTATACTCGCTTCCTTCATTTAATTTAGAAGAATCAATGAATATAGTTCCGTTTCCAGTGAAATAGTAAGTCTCTTCAAATGGAACATAGGATTCGTCGGAACCATGGTAGTTTTCACGAACGGTAACTTCAATTTCACCATCGACTATATTGTTATAAACATCAGTAAGGTTGAGAGAAAGGGTTGCATCCTTGCCGATTACAATATTAGGTGCATCGATTGAAATGAATGTTTCAGTGTCATATCTTGTAATGTTAAAGCTGTATTCAGATTCTTCATAGAACCTGCTTCCATTGAATTTTAATAGAACGGTATTGGTTCCTAAATAAAGACCCTTTAAAGTTACAGGAAGGAAATCATCATCAGATACAACGCTTGTAGATAATTCGTCGTTTAGGTAAATGTCTACAGTCTCATTGATGATCTTTCCATTTTCATCATATAAGCTAAAGTAGAATAATAGAGAATCAGAAGTGGAATAGGTCGGACGATTTACGTCTATCATAGTTTCTAATTCTTCTAAAACTGCGAAATAAGACTTATAGGTACATGGAGCGTATTCATCGTTTCCATCATAAGAGAATACAACTTCATAGTCTTCATATGGAGTCAATTCAGAAGTTGAAACTGTAACAGTGCCTAAAATGTAAACTGAGGTGGAATTGATTAAGTTTCCGTCATCATCATATATGCTGATTAAAATATTTCCAGGCAAATACCTGCCAGAATCATCCTTTAAGAAAGCGCGTATGCTTAACTTATCACCATAGATAACTCTTGAATCCATTTCATATTCAATTTCAGAAGATTTAGGATAAGAGAATATAATTAAATTTGCAATTGCAGGACTATATGAGTCATTTCCTGCATATATAAGATTTATGGTATTGTTTCCACTTACAAGACCAGAAAGATTAATATAAGTGTCATAATCCACTGAGCTTTCTACAGTTGCAAAGTACTTTTCATTTATGTAAACATCAACTGCATCAGAGATGTATTCATCTTCTGCTACAAGATTGAATGAAATTCCTATAGAATCTCCAACACAGTAGTCATCATAATATACATTAATTTTAGATTCCGCTTTAGATTCATTGGATTCAGAAGATCCATTAGTTTCACCATCACCTGGAACATCAGAACCATTAGTCTCTCCTACAGGAACATCAGAACCGTTGGTATCTTCACCATCAGCTAAATAGGAATCTCCTAATTTATTAAAACTTGTTTTATCGTTATTATCGTTATCAGTATCCCCCACAGATACAGATACATCAGAAACAGATACATCAGATACAGGTGTATCTGAAATGACAGATGATGTATCATCTGCAATAACATCAGAAGCAGATACCATAGTTATGCTTAAGAATAAAATCAAAAGCATAGACAAAGCAAATATGCTTCCTTTAGTATTTAACTTCATAAAAACACCTCTATAAATGTTTTTTAAATAAATATATAATTAATTATTAAACATTGCCGTAAATTGGCAATTAATGGATAGTATAATAATAAAAGAACTCATTTGCAGTTTTAAAAAAATATGCTTTAAATATGTCTTGAAATTTGAGATATGCATCTTAAAAAATATCTCTCTAAAAAACACTCCATAAAATTCCTAAAACGGTACAAAATCTTTTATGTTTAATATTCTAAATTATCAAAATATTAAAAATTTAAACGATACAATCAATTTGTTTAATATTTAAAAAATTGTATAAAAGCTAATTAGTATATATTATATATAGTTTTTTAATATATTAAGATTACTAAAAAGAGATATGAAAATTAGCAATTATAAACTATTTTAAGGAAATAGTTAAAAAAATTCATTATTATAAAAAAATAAGCAAATTTATTATTGATATGCAAAAATAATAAAGTATAATAAGAATATATAAAAAAATATGAAAATATAAGAAAATATACTAACACTTTTTAGATAAAAAAATAGAAATATAAGAAAATATACACACACTTTTCAGATGAAAAAAATAGAAATATAAGAAAATATACACACACTTTTCAGATGAAAAAAATAGAAAATACTTTAAATAGGAGTGCAATAATAAATATTAAGAAATATTACTTATAAGGGGGATTAAATTATGGAAACCAAAAACATAATCATAATATGCCTTACAATAATCGTCCTTGTCTGTTTAGGTATCTTTTTAATGACAAATATGAACAGCCAAGAGGAAAGCCATATAACCATTCTTACAAGCCAATACCTTACAGCAGGAGATAGCCTAAAGCTTAAGCTCTGTGATAAGGACAGTAAAGGAATAGCTAATCAAACAATTGACCTAAAGATAAAGTCAAATGATGGATCAAAGAATGATGAGATAACTGTAGCCACAAATGAAAAAGGAGAATGTAGAATAGACAATATTCCAAAGGGAAACTACACTCTCACAGCTAAATACGCTGGAACAAGAGACTATCAAGCCTACACATTGAATTATGAGTTTGTAGTTAAGGAAAAAGAAGTTCAAAAACCTGTTCAAAGCACAACATCAAACTCTAAAAGCGGCGAATATGCAAGTGACTATAAGGTTGATGATGTCATAAACGGATGGGATCCATCAGAGCATGAAGTCTCTAGAGAGTATATAGGTGATGGAAACTATAGAATCACTTACGATGATGGATATTTCAGAGTGGTTGACAGCGATGGAAACATTTTAAGCTATGGATATTAGAGATAACTCTATTATCCAAACCACTTTTTTAATTTTAAATTTAGCATTCACTTTTCAACACACCAAAAATAAACACTACCCCCTAATTTTAGATTCTAAAATATGCACTGACTTTAAAACACCCAAAATAAATACTACACCTCAATTTCAATTCAAAATTATGCACTGACTTTAAAACACCCAAAATAAATACTACACCTTAATTTTAGATTCTAAATACTTAATCCAAAAATAAATAAAAGTTAAGCTGCCGCCAAATGTATAAACATCATTCGTAAAATCAAAATCATCCAAATTGAATACTGAATTGATTAAGTTTAGGCGATTAAATGATTTTAAATTGAATATGGAACTATTTTTATAATTCAAGACCTCAATCGAATCTAGATCCAACATTTTATTAATAAATTCATCAATAAACTCATCATCCATATCTAAGCCATCAATATCTATTTTTTTAATATCTGCTTTAGTAAAGAAATATTTTCCATCGGCTATTAGAGACTCTAATATAAGATGATAATTTCCCTTATGAATCATATATAAAATATCCCTTAATTGTTTAGCCCCTAACTGATTATTTGCTTCAATGATTCCCCTAATTGCTTCTTCCTTGCTGATTACACTGTTAGAAGATTGCCAAAATATGGAATCTCCAATTAGCTGCATCATCAATGGCTGGCCCATAGAAAGCAAAACCATAATAAACAATGCATCAACATCAATTTCCATATTAATGGATTTGAATAAGCTGATGAAAAAATAACGAACCTCATTATCAGACAATCTATCTATGTTTTCATATTCAAATATGCTTCCAAAGGAAGGCTCCTGCTTTGTAAGTGCAAAAAACTTATCAGGATAACTTGCAAGCAAAAAATAAATAGGCAATTGCCTTGAATAGGAAACAGCAATAGTGTCTGCTAATTTTTTATACCAATGAACAAATTCCTTAGAATCTGATAAGCCATTAATGTCATCAATGATTATAAAAAGAGCTTTTTTGTCTCTTCCAAATTCGTTTAAAATAGATATCAAATGGTCAATGAAATCTTCTTTAAAGCTTAAGGACAGGAGTTTATCCACTTTGAAACTTATTTTTGCTCCCTTAAATTCTATGCTCTCAAGATGATTTTGAAAGAAATCCTTAAGCCGTTGATTAAGACTTGAATCCTTCACAGTAAGTTCAGTCAATAGAGATTCTATGATGTTTTTTGTTAAAAATTCCACAGAATCATTACCCTTATTAGAAACATAAACGCTTGCAACATCAAAAGAATTCATATAATCCTTTAAAAACATGATTATAGAAGTCTTACCCATTCGACGTTTGCCAGTTAAATAAAAATGCTGTGTTCTGCCTTTAAAGACATTTGAAAAATATCTAAGGATATGGTTTAAAGTATCTATTCTGCCTTTAAATCCATTTGGATCTGTCGGTATTCCAGGAAAGAAGGGACTGTCATAATTAAAATCATTATTTATATTCAATACAGAAAACAATTTATCTAAAGAATCATATGAACCCACATATGAAGAATCTTTTGAATGTGGAGATGCTGATTTAAATTCAGATATCAGATAATGATTAATCAATACAAAAGGAGATAATTCTAAATCATAAAAGAGACTATTATGAGACAGATTGCTTTTGTTAAAATACTCTCCAAGACCTCTTTGATGAAAATAAGATTCTATAATTGGCCTTGTATCAATATTTAAAAAAGATATATCAATATTATAATCTTGATTTTCCACAATTGAATCCATATAAATCACCCCTATTTTCTAAAATACCAG
>ONYG01000119.1 GCA_900321995.1 uncultured Methanobrevibacter sp.
ATTGCTAATTTGATATCTTCAGCTTTTACGGTTTTTCTACCAGCGTGGCGTGCGAAGTTAACTGCTTTTTTAGCTAATTCGTCACCTTTTTCTTCTAAAGCTTCAGCTAATGCAACTTTTGCATCATCGCTAATTCTTTGTGCGCCAGCATTTTTTAAGATACGACCGACAGGTGCGATTGGTAATTCACTCATATTTTCACCTCCAATTAAATGTTGTACTACATATTATATAAAGGTTTTGTTTTTAAATAGTATTAAATCACTTATAATTCAAATTATAGTTATATAAAATTATTAAATCAAATAATAGGAAATATTAAAAAGTATTAAAAAAATATAATAAAAAATTATAAAAAATAACTAAATTAAAAGCTTAAGAACTCTTAAAAATTAAACTTACTAAAAACTCTTAAATTAGAAAATAAATAGTGAAATAATGTTAAATTTACAAATAAAGAAAAAATAATTCTTTAAAATAAGAAAATAAGAAAAATTTTCTTTAAATTAAAAATAAAAGTTAAATTATAAGTTATTTAAAAAATACAAAACAAAATAAGAGTTAATTAGCAAAATAACCTCATAAAAAACATCATTTTTTCTAAATTTTCTAAGAATTTTCTAAATAAAAAAATACTAATTTAAATTAGGCAGATAAATAAAAAAATAAATAAATCTTTATAAAAAAAGTATTACTTTTAAAATAAGCCATAAAAATAAAAATGAATGAAAAAATAATGAAACCCTAAAAATAAATAAAAAAATAAAACAAATAACTGAAAAATAAGATAAAAATTAATAAAAAAAGATAATAAAAAAATTAAGAGAAAAATAAAAATAGAAAAAGCACAAAAGCTAATCAATCTTATGTCCAATCAAATAGGTTCCAGTGGTCTCATCTATATGAACCCTAATGAACTCGCCTAAATTAGCTTCTTTAAGAACAACAGGAATATATGAATTGGTTTTTGCAATGAATCCACCTTTAGAGCCTTTTCCAACAACCAAAGCCTCTAATTCCATATCTTTTAAAACCTTATTCTCTTCCTCAATTATTCCAAACTTAATATCAGACAAGTATTTTGATCTTCTTTTCATCTCATCAAAGGAAATATTCTCTAAAGAAGAAGATATCGCTCCTTCCCTATCCTGATACTTGGACAAATGAATTAAATTAAATTTAATCTCCCTAATCAAATCAGCAGTCTGCATAAAGTCCTCTTCAGTTTCAGTAGGATAGCCAATGATAATATCAGTAGCTACAGTAATGTCAGGAATCTCTTCCTTAAACCTATAAACTATTTTCTTATAGTCCTCTACAGTATGATTCCTTCTCATTTCCCTTAAGACCTTATCACTACCAGATTGTATAGGCAAATGAATGAAATCATATACCTTTGGCAATTTAAAGGCTTCAATCAAATCATCCAAATCATCACCTATGTTTTTAGGGTGCATCATTCCAACACGAACCTTGAAATCACCATCTAAATTAGCCACTTCTTTAATTAAATCAGATAACCTTTCACCAGTATCCTTTCCAAATGCAGAAGTGTCTTGAGCAGTAAGCTGAATTTCCACACAGCCATCTTCAATAGCATCTCTTGCCTCAGCAACAATGTCTGCAATAGGATAACTGTTCAAATGACCTCTTGCAAAGCGAGTGCAGCAATAGGTACAAGCACCTAAACAGCCTTCACAGATTTGAATAACATGAACATATGGATCTTGACGTATCTTAGGGACACAAACCTTAGGCTCATCTGAAAAGCCAAACTCCCTTACCACATCACCAGCAACGGCAGACTTGACCACATCAGCAGTCTTATTTAATTGATGAGGACCAATCCATGAACAGTTAGGACCAATATTGTCAAGTTTTTTAGGGTCCACTTCAACCATGCATCCTCCAACAATTATTTGCTTTTGAGGATATTGCTGTTGAAGCCTTTTGATCCTATTAATCACCTTGCTTTCAGTAGGCAATTTAACATAACATGTATTGACGATAATGGCATCTGCATCATCAGGGTTGTCAACAAGCTCAATGCTATTTTCCCTTAAAACACCAGCCATAATCTCAGAATCGGCCTGATTAAATGTACATCCATAAGTTTCTATAAATACTTTCATATTATCCACAAATTTTTAATAAGTTTTTAAACCATCAATAAATCATAATAGCGCTATCAAAACAATTAGAAAACATGTTCAAATAACAGCAAAATCGATTATCTATTGCAATGGCTTAAATGAAACGATAAATTTTGTTAAGTCATAATCATAATGATTAAATTTAACAGGCTTTGCATAAACTCTCTTAATGACTTTAGCCTTTGCATAACCTTTAGTAGTCTTTCTCTCTTCAGTCTTGATTACATGAACTCTTGCTATATACTTATCAATCTTTATGATGTCATCTACAGCAATCTTATAGTCACGTTCTGTTTCACATTTAAAAGAAGCAACCTTTCCATGCAAGTCAATGGATACTCCAAAACGTGCAGGAATCTCTTCAGAAGATGCCCAAATAGTCTTGACATCAGAAGCCACAGCTTTTTTAACACGTTTTTCATCTGGAAGCTCTAGAGAAGTGATTTTCACCTCACCAAGTTCAGACATTAAGAAATCTCCAACATGAAGCTGTTCATCAGGATACAAGTCAATGGAAACTTTATGAGTGTCTTCATGTTCACTAATAATCAATCTAAAAGGCTTAGGATTTTCTTGAGTGAGCCTTTCCTTATAAACAGAACCGCAATCTTCACATTTTAATAGGAATTCACGTATTTCCTTTGATTTGGAACTTATTTCCTTATTCTTTAAAATGATTGCATCATCACATCCGCAAACTGGACATACCATATTATAACCTCCTATCTTTTTTTAATACTTATTTATCAAAATATCTAAAAACTAAATAATCAATTAAGAATTTTTAATGTCATTCATCCTTTAAAATAAAATCAAAAACAATGCTTTGATCATAGCTAAGCATATTCTTATGACATTATAGAAAAAATAATTTTAAAAAATTATTAAAATAAGTATAATTTTAATTATTATATTAATTTAGAAAAACTATATAATAAACTTATTGTTTAAAAAGACTAAAACAATAAGAAAAAATAGGCAACTATTGTTTAATTAAAATCACACTTAAAAAAAATTTAATAATTAAATTAAAAATTAATTATTCTTCAATAAAAATCATACCATGAAAAAATTAACTAAAATAATTAATCATTCTTCTATAAAAATCATACCATGAAAAAATTAACTAAAATAATTAATCAAAAAATCCTAAAAAGAAATGAAAAAAAATAAAAATTATGAAAAATAAAAAATAAAAAAATAATTATCAAAATGAGCTATCTAAATTTAAGCAATTATCAATTAAAATAAAAGTATCATAAACAAATTAATTAAATTAATCATAAAATCAATTTAATCAAACTTATTCTTTACTTTTAAGATAATGATTAACTAGACCACCATCAGATAATATATTTACCATAAATTCTTTAAAAGCTTGGAATTCAACTTGAGTATTTTTAGTTTCATTAATGATTATTCCCTCTTCCAAGTCAACTGAAACGACATCACCATCATCTGCATCAATATCTGCAACAACAACAGGAAGTCCTATGTTGATTGCATTCCTATAAAAGATACGTGCAAATGATTTTGCTATGATTGCATCTACTCCTGCAGCCTTAATAGCTACTGGAGCCTGTTCACGTGATGAACCGCAACCGAAGTTTTCACCTGCAAGAATAATGTCACCCTTTTCAACATTTGCAGTAAAATCTGCCCTTTCCCCTTCAAGAACATGAAGAGCAAGGTCTTGAGGATTAAATGTTCTTAAATATCTGCCTGGAATAATAACATCAGTATCTATATTATCTCCAAAATTCCATACTTTACCTTTAATATCTGACATAGTATTCACTACATTTATAAAATTTAATAAAAAAATTCATTAGAAATAGAAAATCATTAGAAAAAATAGGGATTATCATCAAAACTAAAAGATATTCCTACATTATTTTTTCTAAATCTAAGAAAAATAATTATTTTTCTAAAACATAACCATGATTTTGAGCTTTGACAACTTTTACGCGGTCTTCGCCTACAAGTTCAGCTGCAGCATCAACAATGTCTTTATTTTCATCATCAAAGACAGTGTATAATGTAGGGCCAAATGAACTGATACCTGTTCCATAAGCTCCTGCATCATCAATTGCTTTCATAGTAGGCAAGAAACTGTCGTCCAAACTGTGTTCAAGCTTATTAAAACCAACTTTTTGAAGTTCCTTAATTGCCCAACCAAAGTTCTTAATGTCCTTTTCAAGTAAAAATGGAATTAAATTCATTAAAATCAAATGAGAAACTTGTTCCACTTCTGTTTTTGGAATAGGACAATATGTTTGGAAAACATTAACTTCCTGTTGATCATGCACGTGATGTGTAACTTCAGGAATAGCCAATAAAATATTCCATTCTTCAGGGAACTCGTATCTAGCAATCAATTGAGCTGGTTTTGCTTTGGAAGCTGAAGATGGTAAAAATCCAGGTTTTTCATCTAAACTGTGGCCACCATCAACAATAAAACCACCTAAATCATGTGCAAAAGTTCCAATTCCAGAGGTTCCACCTCTTCCAACCATAGTACTTAATTCTCTGCTTGAAAATTTAAGTCCCATAGTTTCAGTCATTAAATGAGCGGTACAAACCGCTATTTGAGTTCCAGAACCTAATCCTGAATGTGGAGGATAAGCTTCTAAAACTTTAAAATGGAATCCAGATTCAATATTACATTGCTCTGCAATTTTTTGAGCAGCATTAGGAATCTTTTCTAAACATTCTTCTTTTGAATCATCAGAAACAGAATCAGCAAATTCTAAAGTAAATCCTTTTTCATTTGTTTCTTCACTTTCTAATACAAATTGAGGATCACTAAGTGCAAGACCTATACCACCATCAATTCTCTTATAAGACCCATTTAAATCAATTAGAGACATATGGAGTCTTGAAGGTGCTCTAATAATCATATTTTCACAACCATCTCTTTAAAATTTTAATAAACTAATTTAATTAATCCGCGATTAATCGAATTAATCAAATGAAAAAATAATCTTTATTTAAAAAATTTTTTCAATATTTTAAAATATTTAAATATCAAACATTTTTCTCTAAAACTTAAATTCATTAGTATAATATTAAACAAATACTAAAAAATGCTTAATAATTTTAAATGTTCATAAATAATTTATTAAAATAAGTATATATAGTTATTGTAATATTCTTTACTAATAAGGCAATAAATAATTAGGTTAATTTTAATTTTAAATAGCAAAAATAATATTATCCACAAAAAGAAAAAATTGACTCAAAAAAATAAAATTAAAAATATTCACAATAAGAAAAAAAATTGACTCAAAAAAATAAAATTAAAGTATTCACAATAAGAAAAAATTGACTCATAAAAAAAGTAAAAAGTAAAAAGTAAAAAAAGTAAAAAGTAGTTTAATAGAAGTAGAAGAAAAGTTTATTAAAAACAACAAGAAATAAAAATTTTGGTCAAGGTTTTTTGGCCGCAGGCCAAAAAAGCTTGAGCTAATCGTCTTCTTCTTCCTCTCCAGTCTTATCATTAAATTCAGTCATTTTCTGATTTAATGGAACTGAAAATTCATCTTCTACACCTTGTCTGTAGATAGCATTCATGGTACAGAATGGAATGACTCTTCCATCTGGAACTGCATAGTGAATAACACAGTCCTTAACTCTGTCAGTATCAAAGTTAAATGGATCCATAAAGTGCATACAGGAGACAAGTAAAGAGTTAACGTGGAATTCACCTAACGCTTCATAAGATTGTGTCTTAAAGATATCTAACAAAATGCTTTTCATATCTAAACCTGAAGGTGCTTCATCATCATTAATGATTTTTGGAAGGTTTTTAGCAGCGCTTGCTAAAATTCTTGGCTTAATAGCAAAACTGCCATTTTCTATTTTTTCAGTGTATTTATTTAAGAATGCTAAGAATTTATCAACATCAATGAATCTTGTAATTGGGATGATTTTATCATTATCCATAAAGATATAGGTTGCTGAACCACAGTGTTGGTGACAGTTTAAGGTCACAGGTGGCTCTTCATTTCTTAATGCACCAATAAATGAGGATACTGGTTGAACAGAAGTTGCAGAATAGAAATCATCTTTAGAGATTTGACCGTCAGTCTGGTCATCCACTAATTTCAAGAAGTCAGGAATTGTGATTCTTTGCTCTTCAACTTGGTCTGCAGGAGTTCTTCCAGCAAATGCAACAGGCTGGAAGTTTACACCGTGAACAATATCGATGTTTTCAATTGCAAATCTTATGATGTCTCCAACTTGTTGGTCATTTACGCCTTTTACAACTGTAGGTACAAGCACAATACCTAATCCTACTTCCCTACATTTTTCAATAGCTTCTTTTTTAACATCCAATAAGTTTTTGTTTCTTGCAACAAGATAAGGCTCTTCAGTTACACCATCAAACTGTAAGTATACAGTGTTTAAACCAGCTTCTTTTAATTCTTTAGCATAGCCTTCTTTTTTAGCAATTCTAATACCGTTAGTTGCAATTTGAGTATGAGAGAAACCTTCTTCCCTAGCCATTCTGATTAAATCAGGCAAATCTTTCCTAACAGTAGGCTCTCCACCAGCATATTGAATAGCTGGAGTTGGGACAGGCTTTTCATTTCTTAAGTTTCTAAGCATTTGACGAATTTCGTCTTGGCTAGGTTCAAATAATTTTTTAGAAGTTGCTGCATTAGCAAAACAGATAGGACATTTTAGATTGCATCTGTTGGTAACATCAATTAAACCTAAAACAGTGTAGGATTCATGTTCTGAACATATACCACAGTTTTGCGGACATTTAGCAACTTTATTTACCATAGGATTTTCTAAATCTTGAGTAATGGAATCATATTGGTCAACTCTACCATATAATTCTGCATCACTCCAGTAAGTATTAACAAACTCTCCATGTTCTGGACATTCTTTTTTAATCCAGACTCTTCCATCCTCTTCGTAAACCTCTGCTTCTAAAGGTTTAAGACAGTGAGGACATAAACTTGTTGTTTTTTTAATAAACATAATTAATCACCAATTCTATTAAAACACTTTAGCATTTATTGAAATACTAATAATAAACTTAACTTTTAGCATTTATTAAAAATGCTAATAATAAACTTAACTTTTTAGCATTATTGAAATGCTAATATAAACTTAAATTAAAATATAATCTTAGATAATATTACAGTTGTAATAATAATCATTAATGATATATTTTTCATTATATATATACTTAATTTATTATACTAATATAAATATTACTTTTTATCCTATTTAAATTAATGGTAAAAATAAAGTTAAAAAATAAGTAAAAAAATAAAGTAAAAAAATAAAGTAAAAAAAATAAAGTAAATAGTATAAATTATAAAATAAATGATTAAAATCAAGAATATATCAAAATCAAAATTAAAAAAATATCATAGAATAAAGGAATAAATTAGAACAATAATCTTATCAAAAATCCATAAGAAATTATAGAAATATATAAAAAACAGATAAAATATAAATAATTATGAAAATTATCTAAATTTTTCTCTTTGTGCCTTATTTAAAGAGAAATTAAATAATCTTCTTTAATATAAATTATTTTAAAAATCTTAAATTGTGATAAGTATGAAGTTAAGCGAATGGATTAAAACAAACAATATACCAAACAATAAAATTCTAACAGTCCTTGAATATTACGAAAGCATTGAACCAATTGAGTTTAATGATCCTGAAGACGTTAAAAAAGAAGTTGAGGAACATGGTATTCGTTATGTTGCCCATAAATATGGAGTGGGTGAGAAAGAACTAAAGGAATACCATTGGAGATTTAAAAGACGAGACGATAAAGGCAAAAAAAGAGAAGAGACTCCAATCATAAAAACAGATGAGCAAAAGCCTTTGGTAGATATCTTTGGAGATGATGACCTAATCGATGAAGACGACGAAGAGCTTGACGAATAAAATTAAAAATTAAAAATAACCAATTTAAGATATAAAAATAACTTTTTTAAAAAAATAGCCAAAATAAACAAAACCAACCAATTTAAGATATAAAATAACTTTTTTTAAAAAATAGTATAAAATTAAACTAAACAATAAGATTGTTAAAAAAACAGCACAAAAAATTTTGGTCAAGGTTTTTTGGCCGAAGGCCAAAAAAGCTTGGAGGTTAATACCAAACATCCTTAATTCCAAGCAAATATGCAACGGAATTAGAAGCCACATGAAGAATAATACTGATTAAACAAACCATAATAAATAGTTTCCAGCTAATCCTAATAACCAAAAGACTTAAGATAAGTGCTCCAACAACAAAGTCTAATTGGTCCATTATAGGAGCAGGCTCCCCACTTTGAAGCCCCATCCTTCTTTTTAGGAAACTTCCAACAGCATCACCGAATAATGCTCCGAATGCCATTAGGAATCCGAGAATTAATCCTGCAAAAACACTTCCGTATACATGAAGATCAATGATTCCTCCAGTTAATGCACTTAAATCACCATAGAACATTCCAATAATGCCTAAAAGACCACCAACAAGAGTTCCAAGAATTGTTCCATTCTTAAATCCTCTCCAAGTTACACCATTTCCAATGAGCCTACTGCCATCATGGAAATCCTTTCCACCATCTATTGGAGTTCCTCCTCCAAATGCAAGCCCACTTAAATTAGCCACATAAGCAGGTAACATGAAATAAACTGCACCTAAAAGGGAAATCAATAAATTTACAACCTCTGATTCCATCATTTGCCTCAATAAATTAATTATAATAGAAAAATTATTTAAAATAAAATTGGCTATGCCAATATAACCTATACTAAATTAATTTTTATATTTAATTGTTTATATATCTAATTATTTTAAATAAAGATAATTGTTTTTCTAGTAATTTGAATTAAAAAATATCATTGAATAGTTTAATAAAAAAGAGAGAAATAATAATCTAAAAAACTAATTAATTAAACTTAATAAAAAAACTAATTAATTAAACCTAATAAAAAAAGAAAGAATTAAAAAATAAAAAAGAAGTAGATAAATTATGCATTTAATCTATTGAATGAAGCAGCAACAAGGTCATAAGAGCGTTTAAATGCATTTATCTTACCATCCACTTCAGGAATCTCATAAACGAACACTCTTGTTCCAGTTTCCACAATAGGATTATCTACATTCATAATAGATGTACTTTGTGTTGGCTGAGAGACATTTCTCTTATAATAATTAAAACCAATGTCATTTGTTACTTTGCTCGCCAATTTGACAGATGCATTATCCATAGTTGGAGTGGCTATATAATAGTCATCACCATAAGTAGGCTCATGGTCATGGCCAATGATTACAAGGTCCAAATCCTCCTTTGCAACATCATTTACAACATAATCATGAACTAATGATTCGCCATTAGCACGACCTATATTAAAGTCTTCAGGATGATCAGTTACATTAACCACATAATTGACAATCTTAACGTTAGGATTAAAGAATGCAAACACTCTTGATACAAGAGGCAAAACAAACTTATGATTTAACTCTCTTGAATGCATTCCCGAAACAATCCCAATTTCTACACTAGGATTTGAAGAGTGTCCATATGTAACCTTATTTACAGATCCCAAATCATTTTCACCAATCACTTCAGAATGGCCTTCAGAATAAATGAAAACACCAAGAACGGCAAATAGAATTACAATGAAAATAATCAGTATAATTTTTAATATTTTATTCATAATATCAACAATTATATATAACTATTATTAATTTAATAAAGTTTTTGGAAAAAAGAATAGATAAAATGAATAAAAAAGATAGAAAGATAAAATAAAAAAAGAATAATAATAAAAGAAGAATAAATGAATAAAAGAAAAAAGATAAAAAGATTAAATAACTTAAAACTATTTCAAATAATTCTTCATCATCATTGCAGTACCAATAGCTGGAGCGACAGTACACTCATCATCGCTATAGTAATCGCCCATGGATTTAACTTCAAGGCCTAAAGACTTAGCTGCTTCAGCACATAGAATATCCTTTCCTAAACCTGTAACAACAACCTTATCAAGTCCTTCCCTGTCTGAAACTTCCTTAAGGGCATCAGCAATCTGTTTTACTTGAGCCTTATGAATGTAATCAGCAATTTCTAAAATATCCTCTTTGGATAGGATATCCAAATCTGCACATAGAACCCTTGCAATCCTTCTTGCAGATTCCTCTTTTGACTTGCCTGCACCATCTGAAGTGTTGCATGAGTAATCATCCTCTGATATTAATCCTAAAACAGTGTAGACATCTGCACTTGATGCAAACAATTCAGAAGCGACCCTATATTCCTTGCCTTTCAATGGGACAGAATCGACAAAGCTTGTTAAATTGGTTCTTAAGGTTCCTGTGTAGACAAGTTCTCCAGTAGCAGACCTTTCAAAGTCAGTCCTTCCTTTAGCACATTCCTTTCCATCCTTAATAGGGATAATATCTGTAGTTGTGCTTCCTGTATCTATAAAGATGCAATCCTTTTCAATTTCAGCAATTATCTGAGATGTTGCAACCCAATTTGCAGCAGCGACTTCAAGAGGATTTTGAACAAGCTCGGCAAGGGACAAAACATTACCGAGACTTATATATCCAACAGGACATTCAAATAGCTTTTCACAAGTGGTAGCTATATCTAATACTCCCTCAGTCTTTGTTTCAAATGCGTCTGCAAGTTCTGCAGTCATGGAAATTCCAACAGCATCAATTTCATCAACTGGACATATCTTCTCAATCAATTCTATTAAAGCGCTTCCAAGCCTATCATTTTCACACCACATAGGAAGGAATTCGAAATCTGTCTTGATTTCCTTTATTTCATCATTTTCATAATCAATTATTGCCAAATCAGTGTTTGCACCACCAATGTCAAATCCTGCTACTTTCATTTTATCACACAATAATATTCACTTTTATAGATTTCACATAATTATAATTAAAACTTATTAAATTAAAACAATTATTAAAACTATTTAATTAAAACTTATTTGAATAAAAAATATTAATTATTCTACCTTAATATCCAAATTGCCTTTTTCATCTTTGCAAAAACTTGCTTTAGAGCTGTAAAAGATCTCACCAATGTCTTCAGCACTTATTTTTTTGTCAATTAAATCAATTATTGTTTTGGCAACATTAATATTGATTATTTTCTGAAGACCTACATAAGATGTTGTGAATCGGGAATTGATTTCCAGAAGGTAGATATAATCATCTTCTATAATGAAGTCAATACCTATAAATCCTTTCAATCCAGGAACATACTCACAAGCCTTTTTAGCCACTTCAAATATCTTATCCTTCAAATGATGCTCATAAGGAACATATCCACCAAGATATTCTCCTCCATCTTCATCAATTTCAACTATCTGCTTGTTTAAGCTTAAAGGAATTGCAGTCTTGCCATCGCTAATAAGACAGACACTGCAGACATCCCCTTCAATATATGGTTGAACGATAAATCGGGAGCCTTCGCCAAAAATTTCCTCTAAATCATCAATATCCTTTTTGGAAGAGATTATCTTAATGTTGTCACAATCCACCCCAAAACGTGGCTTAGCAATTAACTTATTTTCCTTAACCATATCCCTATCGGAATTATCCAATACAGGAATATCCTTAGGCTTTTGCATGATTGGAACAGTGCCATCATCTTTGCCATCCCCATAATCTCCGTTAATGGTATCAAAGAATATTTGAATAGCCCTTTTCCAATAAGTCTTATTATTTAGAAGAATGTTATAGGTCATTGGCTGAGGCACTCTCTTGGATAGGTAATCAAAGGTTTCATATTTATCTGATGCAAGCTTAACTGCATATGAATCAGAACCATAAATCTTAACATTCTTTGATTCAAGCAATTTGGTTAGATTATATAAGTTATTATCATCTTCTGCAGCAATGAACATAGCATTATCAAAGATATATGCCTCTTTTTCCAGAAATTCCTCTAAACTCTCTTCTAAAACTACTGTCTTTACATCAAAGTCAAAATCATCGAATATCTTTTCAAACTGTTTAGACACCAGCACATAAATGTCTTCATCCTTCAAATCACTTACAAGAGATCTGAGTATTTCTACAGCCTCTGGAACAATTGACAAATCCTCAACAATAGAACTTGTAAAGTATTCGAATACCAATATTGAATCATCATTTACGTCTTTTAAATCAACCATATAAATCGCCTGAATATAAAAAATTATAATCTTAATTAGTCCATTCACCAAAATACCATTGGCCATCAATTTTTTTAAAATTTGCCTTTGTATCTAAAGTCCATCTTCCTTTAGCACCATAAACCTTAGCATCTAAAGTCACATCAGCTATTAAAATAGCTTGATTTCCATTAACAATTATCTCCGGATAATTGATTATGGATTCATAGTAATTCAAAGTGCCATTCATAATTTCATCTATGAAATCTTCCTTATTTTGCTTTCTACCACTCATATGGGTTAATTGATAGTTTTCTAAGATGATTTCATTTAACTTTTCAAAGTCCTTTTCAATCATAGCTAACTGAAGCTCTTGAAACCTATTCAAGACACTTTCCTCTTCATTTGAGAATTCCTTATCCCCAATTACTTTTACTAAATCGGCCATAGTATCACAAAAATTATAGACAAATTGAAATCACAATTTCATCATGAATTATTATAATTTATTATAATCCTCATAAATGACAGTTAAGCCATTCAAATTCAATTCATCATGAGGATATTTGATTTCTTCTCCATCAAATGCTATTTTTATTAGGGAATTATTATTTTCCTCAAACTCATTTACAGAAATGTCCTCATCAATGACTTTCATTTTACGCACAAAGCTTGCCATAACCTCATCAGGAGCAGTCATCTTAAGGGTGTCTGCTTCTTTAGCATCTTCAATTATTTTAATCATCAATTCTGCAGCATTTCCCATACCATAAGGGTTTTTAGCAGACTTCATCTTATTTGCAAATTCCTCATCATCTAAAATCTTACGAGCATTTGAGAGGATTGCTTCCTTATCAGAACCTACAAGAATGTTTCCGCCGGCAGTTACAGTTTCAGGACGTTCAGTATTGTACCTTAAGGTCAGTGCAGGCACATCGAGAGTGATTGCTTCCTCTTGAAGACCTCCTGAATCAGTTAAAATAAGTGTAGACTTGGATATCAAGAGCAAGAAGTCAAGATAGCCCACTGGCTTAATGATATGAACATGATCAAGGTCATTTAGCCTGTCAAATAGGCCAAAGTTTTCCATTGTCTTTTTGGTTCTAGGATGTATTGGGAAAATAATGTTCATGTCACTTAACTCTTCAAGGGCTTCGATGATATTGGTTAACCTTTCCTTATCATCTACAGTCTCTGCCCTGTGCATTGTAAGGGTTAGGATATTTTCCATATTGTCAATGTCAAGCTCCCGAAGGCCCTCATCATATTGGTTCTTATCCCTAGATTTTGATATTTCAAGGTTTCTGAAGCAAGCATCTACAACAGTGTTACCTGTAATGAATATTCTTTTTCTGGAGATTCCTTCCATTGCAAGGTTAATGGCAGATTCTTCTGTTGGAACAAAGTATAATTTAGAGCAAATGTCTGCTGCAAGTCTGTTAATCTCTTCAGGCATAGTTTCATCAAATGAACGAAGTCCTGCTTCAACATGACCGACTGGAATGTGCAATTTGCTTGCAACAAGAGCTCCTGCAAGAACAGCATTTGTATCTCCTTGAACAAGCAATATGTCAGGCTTTTCATCGAGTAATACTTCCTCTATTCCTTCCATCATCTTGCCTGTTTGCTTTCCATGAGATCCTGAACCTACATGAATGTTATAATTAGGGGTAGGCAATTTCAAGTCAATGAAAAAATTCTCAGACATTTCCTTATCATAATGCTGACCAGTGTGAATCAATAACAGTTCATGACCTCTGTTTTCTATCTCGTCCATAACAGAAGCCATCTTAATAATTTCAGGCCTTGTTCCAAGTACAATAGCTATTTTCATTATAAACATCCTCGCAATAGTTAATTAAAATATTGAAAAATATAGAATTTTTAAATTTAATTATTTATATGTTTATATTTATATTTTTTAAATAATATATAGTTTAATTAATTTAATGTAAACTGTAAAAAATATTAATCTAAAAAAATGATTTAGGATAAGAAAATATCTAAAGAATACAAATTTTAAAGAAAAAGAAAAAGAAAATAAATAAAATAATATAATACTATTATATAATAACTAAAAAAAGGAGATAAAATGAACAATCCTGATTTATTGCTTAATGAAAGAAAGTATAAAAAATCAGAGAATCTAGAATCACTCAATATGTTTAAGGGACAGCTATATGAAACTATTGTCACTACACAAGACAGCTCCTTTAATAAAAATGCAGCGCCTATAGGAGTGATATGCAAAGATTCAAAACATATAGTAATCTATTTAAACAACTGCAAAAACACTCAAAACAATATTATTGAAAATGGTGAGCTGATTGTAAACATTACAAAAGACCCATTGACATTCACTTATTCTACAATAGGAAATTTAAAAGAAGAGTATTTCGATGAATATAATGGTTTTCCAGTATTAAAAGACAATTTAGGATTCTTTAAAGCCAATGTAATTAAAATAAGAGAAACAAAACGAGAAAATGATGCTAATGACATTGGACATGTAGTTACCTGCAAAATCGAAGACATTTATGCAAGAGAATGCAATGGAATTATTCCCCTTAACAGGGCAATGAATGCAGTCATTGAAAGCCTTGTTTATTACTGCAGATTCGATGGCAAGTACAAAGATAAACAAAAGGAAATATGGGCTCATATGAAAGAATTGAATAGGGTTTGCCAAAAGGTAGGAAACAAAAAGGAAAAAGAATCCATGAAAATCATAATGAAAAAAATGAAGGAAAATTATAGTTTAGAATAAAAAAGAAAAAAAGGTAAATGAAAAAATAAAAAAAGGTAATTTTAAGTTAAAAAAATAAAAAAAAGGTAAATGAAAAAATAAAAAAAGGTAATTTTAAGTTAAAAAAAGGTAAATGAAAAATTAGAAGAAACCGAATGTTAATCCTGCCTTTTTAGAGACACAATATCTGCAAAGAGAATTCTCATCCTTAAGATACTTTATTTTATCCTTACAGAAATATTCTCCATTAAGATAATAGACTTGGTCCTTATTTGGATTGTCTCCAAATGGATGTAAAGGCTTTTTAGCTATAAAAACAAGATATAATGATAAATTTCTAGTGAAATCCCTAGTTTCAATGTCTCCAGGATCATAAACACTGAAATAGTAATTTACATCATCTTCAAGATTTTTTATAAGAGAATCCCTTATTTCAAAGTCTTCTTCTATCTCATTTTCATAAATCTCATCATAAATAACTGAATTATAGATAGCCAATCGTTTTGTTATGCTATCAGGATACCTATCATCAGTCGCCTTTCTTTTTAAATAGTCAATTGGATAATCCTTTAAGTTCTCTCTAATGATTCCAATCAGTTCGCTTGCTTTCATATACTCCCCTAAAAAACAAAAAATTATAGATATAAAAAAATTAAGAAAATTAATAAAATAAAAAATTATACTAAACTACTTTTTAACTGTACCTAATATGCTTGCATCAATAACACAGTCAAATGCAATCTTATCCAACCAATTAGACCTAGCAAACATGTCCATAAAGCATACTCCTATGATTTTGCCGTCTTCCTTAAGGATATCTTTGATTAAATCATTTAACTCATCAGTGCTTACATCATATTTAGGCATTGTAAGGCCTCCCAATAATACAACTACATCAGAGCCATCTGGAGAGGAAACTTCATCATTTAAAACCATTCCATAGGATTTGTATTCAAACTGATGACAATCATTCTTATTGAGCAAAGGAATGAAATGATTCTCCTTATCCCTAACAGCATAAGACAATAATTCAGCAAAAGGAGTGCAAACACCTGGAGAACCTATGAATGTTATCTTTTGAGCATTTTCCACTTCATTCTTAAAACTAACTAATTGACCGTTTATTCCTTTAAAATCACTTATATTTTCCATACAATCACCAAATTTTTAAAATACCAATAAATATAATCTGATTAAATCCTAAAGGTGCCGCTGTAGAAATAATTCTTCAATTCCTTAGGACTTTCTTCAATGTAAAACTCAAATGTCTCTTCATTAGACACATAAAGATGCGCTAAAGCTATGCCAATATCAACCTTGTTCCATTTGCCCATAAACTTATTTCTTAATATTCCTCGATTTACACGATAAACATTATAGGAGCCATCATCGTTATGAGTGAAATACCAAGGCTGTGAATTTGTTGAAGATGGAGCAAATTGAGCAGGAATTAGTCTTTCATCTTCAATATCTACAATTTTAGATAATGAATTACGCCTAAATCCATCTCGATTCCTATAGATAGGATTTAGAGACCTTCCAAAAGAAATTGCAATTATAAACTTATGGCCTTCCTTAGACTTATAGTTTTTAGGGCTTGCCATTCCAATCCAACATGTTCCAATCTCATTGCTTTGGAGGAATAGGTCAACCTGTTGGAATATGAATCCTATATTCTCAAGATAATTTTCTCTCTCCTCGGAAAATAGAATCAGATAATGAGGTGATTTCCATCTCATCATGGTATTGATGAATTCTGGCCCAACAATATCATAAGACCAATCAATGTTTGGATTCAAGACTTTAGCATTCTCTATAAAGTCCCTTATTTTAGCTAAAGTATCCTCATCTAAAGGAGTCTCATCATAAGCCCTTATTGATTGCCTTTTATAAATAATCTCTTCAAGATTCACATTAGCACCCTTATAAATATTAAAATAAAAAAGTATCAACAATTATTTACCTTATATCACCAAAGCTTTGAAGCATAGATTCAGTTACAGAATAGGTCTTTTGCAAATCAAGCAAGTTATCGACTAAATATCTCCTAAACCTTTCACAGGCATAGTCATCATATCTAAATCTTATTCCATCATACTTAATATCCATTAGAATAAGATTTTCCGCCTCAACCACCTTAATGTAGGCTCTTGGTTCGTCTTCCTTAGGATCCAATAGCTTCCTAACATCATCAAGAGTAAGCTTGCCATAGTTTACATCAAGGAAAACCCTTATCATTTTTCGAACCATATTCCATAGGAAGCTTTCACCATAAATATCTATAAAGATAGGGGTGTAAGTCTTGTTTACATGAGCAAAATCATTGCTTGAGTTCTTATCATCCTCTAAAATATTTGGCTTGGAAATTTTTATATCCTCTATAGTTCGTGTAGTGGTTTTCTGCTTTCTTTTTGTAAAATTAGTGAAATTATGAGTTCCCTTAAACACTTCCGCAGTTTGGCGCAAAACATCGATATCCAAATCCTCTTCAAACAAGACATATCTATACCAACGCATTTCAGCATATCTTGGCTTAAACCCAAACCTTACAGGGGCCCAAGCAATTATTTGAATATCATCTGGAAGACTATTGTTAATTTGATTAATGCGAACTTCCTTTTCGCTTTGAAAACTGATAACATTTCCAAGACTGTGAACCCCAGCATCTGTCCTACCGGCTATTCTGAATCTGGATGCCTTTAAATCATCAATGTATTCTAATTTTCTAAGATGATAAATCAATTCCTCTTCAACGGTTCTTACATCAGGCTGTCTTTGAAATCCATGAAAGTGAGTTCCAATGTA
>ONYG01000120.1 GCA_900321995.1 uncultured Methanobrevibacter sp.
TAAGGCTTGGACTAGAAAATATGATGATAAGAACATTGCAGATATTGATGCAACCATTGTAATGACTCACATAATCCTTGCAGCTGAAGATGTCGGCTTAAACACCTGTTTCATTGCAGCATTTAAGCCAGATAGAGCAAGAGAATTCCTTGACCTTGATGATGAATGGGAGCCTGTATTATTCACTCCTCTTGGATATGGTAATGCAGAGCCAAGAGACACTCCAAGAAAGGCAATTGAAGAATTGGTGGTTTATAAGGATTAAATTATCACAGATTTCTATTGGAATTAAATTTATAATTTGGAATGTTTAAATCATTAAACCTTATTTTTATTCTTTTTTGATATTATGAAACCAAAAGTAGTTCATGCACGTGATAATAAAGTGATGGCAGAATTAGCCTGCCTTTTTGAGGATTCTAAATATAAGGTTAAGGCTCAAGATAAAAACTTTATTCTTCTTAAGAGGAATAATTATGGGAATGTGATGATTCACTTGCCATTTTTACTGATTGCCCTATTCTTTAGTGCATTAGCCCTAATTGTCAATGTTGTCTATTTTGCATACAGCGTTTTCCAAAAGTCTAATGTAATACTGATTACAACTGAAAAGCTTGATGAGAATGGAAATCCTCTTGAATTTGATGATGTTAGTGAAATTGAAGTCTTTTATGATCAGGCAACTTGGGATAAGGCGATAGAACTATCAAGATTAGAATAATTTATTTATAAATTAATTTAAACTGTAATTTAAAAAAATTGAATTGGGGATATAATGAAAATAACAATGCGATCAATTATATTATTAGCTTTTTCAGCTCTTTTAATCGTTTTAGGTTTATGGAATTATGCTAGTGCTAAACCTGTAACTTTAGACATTATAGCGTCATCTGTTGTGCTTGTTGTTGTGGGATGGACACTTGCAATGTCTATTTTTGAGCCAAACTGGATTAAAGCGGCTATCTTTGTAGATGGATTAGTATTTTTAGGTGTTGCTTTATCACTATTAGTAAGTCCTTATAACTATATTTTCCTTCTATTCGGGGTAATTTTAATTGTTGTAGCTGTTTTGGCTTATATGAAAAAATTACCAGATAATTTATTAAGATTCTTCTACAGGTCTTAATTTATTTTTTTCTATTTTTTTATTTTTTCATTAATCATTGATGAAACTAAATTTTTCTTTTTCACTTTTTTTCAATATTTTTTTACAAATTTATATCAAATTTTATCTAATTTTTTTGTAGTTTTTTTCATGAAAATTCACTGAATTTTTGTTAATTTTCAATAAAAATTTTTTCACTATGATATTATCATGTTATTATCATTTTTTTATTTCTAATAATCTAGGTTTATAATGTATAAAATTAATTAAAATTAGTTTGTTTTTTAAAAATCATATTTAAAATTTATATTTATTTATTTAAATCAAAAATATTTAAAAAAATAGTTATTCAGTGTTTTTTATTAGTCTTTAATTTCTTAAAAAACTCTCTTAAAAACTCATAAAAATCCTTGTTTTTTCAAGTTATATTCCCTATATATTAAGACTATATAATAAAATATATATATTAACAAAAATAAAAATTTAATTACCATGGTGATTTATTATGGCAGGGATATCAGAAGCTATTACCCAAATAAAAAAGGCTGAAAGTGATGCTGATTCCTTAGTAGAGCAATCAACAGTCGATGCGAAAGCAATGATTGATGAGGCTACTATTAAAGCTAATGAAATGGTTGAAACTGCTAAGAATGAAGCTAACGAAGAAGCTCAATCTACTGTTTTTAATGCAGAAGAAAATGCAAAGAAAGAAGCTACTTCTATATCTTCTAAAGCTGATAGCGATGTAGATGCTATCAAAAATAAGGCTAGGAATAATATAGATGAAGCTGCTTCAATTATTGTTAAAAATATATTATAGTGTGAGAGAATGTTTAGAACTGCGAGAATGCGTAAGCTTAATGTTGTAACTTTGGATAAATATGCCGGTCCTACAGTCAGTGCACTCCACGACGCAGGTATTGTCCAAATAAACGATATTTCTGAACGTATTCAGCAAGATCCTAAGCTAGCAGAACTTTTGAAACCTTCAAAAGTTACTCCTCAAACTGGTAAGATTTCTTCACTTCTCATGAAGACAAGCGCAATCTCTGACTTGCTTGGAGATGCACTTTCTGAAGGAATGTCAATGAAAGACAAGGTAATGTCTCTCATTAGTCCAGACCTTCCGGTTCCTAAGGAAGTGGATGATGTTGATACAGATGCACTCATTGCATATGCAGAATCAACACTTGACCAAGTAGAGGCTGAAACTAAAGGTATTGAAGATAAGTTAGCCGCACTAGACAGTGAAGAGAGTAAGCTTGAATCAAATAAGAACTTAGCCAACAAACTTAAAAATCTTGATATGGATTTGGCTCTTTTAAATGATTCAAAGTACACTTCTACCATTGTTGGTAGGATCACTGCTGAGTCATCTCAGAAATTTACAAGCGAATACAGTAAGATTACAGATGATCTCTTTTACGAATTAGTACCAGATGAAGAAAAAGAATTCAATATCATGGTCGTCGTGGTTGCTAATGAATATAAGGATGACATCTATACCTTACTTAGGAAAAATGAATTCGAGAAGTTTGAAACTGAAGGTTTAGAAGGAAGACCAGAAAGTCTTATTTCCTCTTCTGAATCCAGACTTCAGGCTATCGAAAGTGAAAGATCCCAAGCTAAAGCTGAATTGAAAGTTGTAGCAGAAAAATGGGATGATGAAGTTCTTGCTTTAAAAGAA
>ONYG01000065.1 GCA_900321995.1 uncultured Methanobrevibacter sp.
AGAAGCAAAAGAAATTGCAGCAGAACTCATCAACAAAATCCCTGGTGTAAGAACCATCGATACAGGAATCTTGGAAAAATCCAGAATTATTGAAAAAATCACTCCACTCCTTATCGGATTGAACATCAAATACAAATCCCACTACGGCGGACTCAGAATTACTGGAATTCCAAAATTAGATGAATAAATTTAAAATTATTATTCTATTTTTAAAATAGAATAATTCTATTTTTCTTTTTTTAGAATAGAAAAATTACTCTTTTTCTTTTTTTTAGAATAGAAAAATTACTCTTTTTCTTTTTTAAAACATTTTATATTCACTTTTTTACATAAATTTTATATACTCTTTTTTTAAACTAATATTATGAACATTATAAAAAATATGCCTTTAGCAATCACAGGATTAATCTTAGCCATTCTATCATTAGGCAAGATATTTGTGGATTTTTCTAGCATATTTTTTATAATTGGATCATTTCTTATTTTTATAATTCTCTTAAAGCTTGTCTTACACTTCGAGGATTTTATAAATGAACTAAACACTCTAATTACTTTAAGCACATTCGGTACATTTTCAATGGCATTGATGCTTTCGAGTACATATCTAAAACCATTATTCTTACCATTATCCAATAGCATTGCATTTGGAATATGGGTTTTGGGAATAATAACCCATTTATCAATTTTCATAATCTTTACAAAGAACTATGCATTGGAGAATTTCAATATAGAAAACGTGTTTGCCACTTGGTGGATTGTTTATATTGGAATTACTATGGCAGCAATTACAGCACCAGCATACAACTTATCACAATATGGATTCATCTTCTTTGGAATAGGTTTTATATTGATGATACCAACATTCATTTTAATCTCATACAGATACCTTAAGTTTACTGCAATAGACGATAAAAATAAACCATTCATTTGCATTTACACTGCACTTTTATCAATCATTATTGTTGGATACGTGAATGCATTGACAATTAATGAAAACTTCTTAAGTATCATCTATATAGGAGCATGTATTTTTTATATTTTTGCCATTTATCATGCTATCAGATTATTGATTGTGGAAAGATTAGAATTCTTGCCAAGCTTTTCAGCATTTACATTTCCATTTGTCATAAGTGCGATTGCTACAGGTGAAGTCTATAAATTCTTTGGATTTGGAGTCTTGAACTATTTATTTTACATTCAAGCTGCCATAGCATTGATTTTAGTACTTTATGTGTCCTATAAATACTTGATATTCCTATTAAAATAGCAAATACTTTAGGTGTTAAAAATGAATGCAATATTTAAAAGAAAAAGCATTAGAAAATTTTTAGATAAGGAAATAGAAGATGAAAAGATTGGAAGACTTTTAAAGGCAGGTATGCAAGCACCTTCTGCAATGAATACACAACCTTGGGAATTTATTGTAGTTAAAGATAAAAAAAGCATTGAAATAATCGAAAACATGAGCAAATACTCAAAACCTGCCAAAACATCTAACTGTTGCATAATCACATTATTCAATGAAAAATACTTTGCCTATGCAAATTATAGATGGTTCAATCAAGACATGAGTGCATGCACCGAAAATATTTTACTGCAAGCTGTCGAAGAAGACCTTGGAGCAGTATGGCTAGGAACCTATCCTGATATGGACAGAGTTAATTACTTAAAAGAACATTTCAATATTCCAGAAAATGTTTATCCTTTTTCAGTTATTGTTCTAGGTTATCCTAAAGAAGATTATGCTGGAACCGATAGATTTGATGAGAGTAGAATTCATTATGAAAGCTATTGAAATAATAAAAAAGGAATATGAGATTACAATAAATGAGATTACAATAAAAAAAATAAGTGCAAGAAAATAGATCAGTTTAATTCAAATACTTTAATATCCTCATAGATTGGCCCTTGAGGAGTTAAAGTGCTCTTTTTTAGGCAAATTCTAGAAACAGTCATTTGCCCGATTTCAATATTTTCCAATTTTTCAATTGTTTTTCTGATTTCCTTTTCATTCTTAGGGCTTTTTACCCTTCCAATGGTTAAATGTGAAATAAAGTTTTTTTCTTTTTTAAATCCTAATTTCTTAAACTCCCTATCAAGATCCTTTTGTAAGCTTTTTATAGGAGATCCTTCATCCAAACCTAACCAAAGGACTTTAATCATATTTTTATTAGGAAAGCACCCGCAATTTTTTATGCTTAAATCAAAAGACGAATAATTCATAATTACTTTTTCTACTGAGAGAGATATATCTTCTATCATCTCTTCATCAATATTTCCAAAGAATTTTAATGTGAAATGCATATTTTTAGAAGGAACATATTTTATGTTAGCATTGGTCTTTTTAAACTCTTTTTGAACATCTAATATTTTAGGGACTAAATCCTCTTTCAATTCAATTGCTAAAAAGCTTCTGACAGTTTTTGATTCCTGGACTTTCATAATTTTCTCAACTCTTATTCTAAATAATTATATTATGTTTTTATTTTATTTAAGAGTTGATTAATTAAAAGAGAATTAGAAAAATAGCAAAAAGATTAAAAATTTCTAAAAAAAGTTCTTAAATACTAAAAAAGTATATGAAAACAGCAAAAAATAAAAGAAATAAAAATTTTAATTTTAAAAAAAAATAATAAAAGGAAGAATTGAATCTTCCTAAAACAATTTATTTTTGACGTCTAAATGATATAGTTGAAACTAAAGTCAATAATACTAATACGAGCATAGCAATTGGATTACCTGTTGCTAAAGCTTCAACAGCCACATTTTTAGATGCAGTAGGTTGAGGCTCATCCGCAGGCTCATCCGCAGGTTCGTCTGCAGGCTCATCCGCAGGTTCGTCTGCAGG
>ONYG01000121.1 GCA_900321995.1 uncultured Methanobrevibacter sp.
ATTAATGCATTATTAAAAACATCTGTCACAAGACCCATACCGCAATGATAATTTAAGCCAAAATTAATGTTATGAGTAGCTATTCCTGCAGATTCTTGTCCCCTATGCTGTAAAGCATATAAACCGTAATAAATTAAGTGAGAAACATCTTTAGAAGAGTCTTTAGAGTGAATCCCAACTATACCACACTTATCTTTCAATATCTAATCTCCATTACCCTATTAAGACAATAATTTTTTATAAAAATTTTCGATTAATTTTTATTATGAATATTTATAAATTTTCTAATATTTATAATAATCTTTTTATGAAATCTTTAAAAAAATAAAATAAAAATTGGTTAATAAAAAAAATAAAAAAAAGTGAAAAAAGTAAAAAAATAAAAAATGAAAGAAAAGAAAAAATAGTGAAATAAAAAATATAAAAAGATAAAAAAGAGTAAAAATTAGAAAAGAAAAAAAGTGAAATAAAAAATATAAAAAGATAAAAAAGAGTAAAAATTAGAAAAGAAATGATCAAAAACTAATCCCAAAGATTAGAAAATGAATTAAATAGCTCCTCTTCATTCTCATCTGCATCTTCATCATCATAGTCATAGTCATCTTCTTCGAGAGAATCATCTTCATTCTCATTCTTTAATGAGCGAAGGGACCTTAACTTGAAAACATTGATTTCATCTGAAGAATCATTTTCATTTTTAGCTGAATAGCCAGAATCTTCATTTAAGTCAAAATCATTGCTAAAGTCCAATTCCCTAAATTCACTAGAAGAATTATTATTTCCCTCATATCGTTCATTATAAATGAATCCATCAGAAACGTCATCTGAATCAGAGAGATATGGCTTATCATAAGATGCATCAGAATCATTTACTGAAGTAGCAGAAGCAAAACTTGAGAGAGAATCATCTGCAACGAAAGAATTTAAATCTAAACTTGAATCAGCAAAAGAAGAATCTGATTTGATGTCATCAATTTCCTCAAATTTGAAGTTGCTATTGAAATTATTAAAGTCCAGTTCATTTTTATTAGTATCATTTAAAATGAAAGCTGTTTTAATAATCTTTAACCAATCCAAAGCATCTTCTTTTGATTCGGCACAAATGGCTCCTTGACCAATCATAAGATTTTTAGGGCGGAAATTATCAGTGCTGATTAGAACAAATCTATAGATTTCCTCAGACATTGTCTCATTGAAAAGTTCCATCCATAAGTCCTTTAATGAATAGACTTCCAAGAAATTCCTGCTGTGAATGCTTTCAAACCTTGATTTCAAATCAGAGTAATCAGATTTGATGTTATCCAAATCCTTTTGAAGAATCTTTACCTCTTCAATTAGCTTCTCATTCTTCTCGCGTATGGATTTAGAATCCTTCAATAGAATATCATTTTCCTTATTGATCTTGTCAAACCTTAAGCGATTATTGTCGAATTCTTTCTTAATTGAAAAATAGTTTCTTTTTGATTCATTAATTGAAGATAAATTAGATATGCTAAACAAACCAGCACGAATGATTGAGTTTGCTATTTCATCTTCAAATGTATTGTCCTCATCAAAATCATAGTCATAATCATTAAAATCATCTAAAGAAGGAAGCTTCAAATATTCAATATAATTATAATCAGTTTTTAATGCTTTTTTAAATCTATTAAATAAGTCTTTTCCTTCTAAATCAGACATTGCAGCAATCAAAACCAAATCTGCACCAATTATTGTGTTTTTAGCTATCTCCAAATCTTGGGTAGGGATGATTGAAGAGATGTTTACATTAAAATTAGATAAATCAAAATTGCTTACTGCTTTAGAGATAGCTCCAATATAATCTAAATTTGTTAAAATAATTCTTATGTCCACTGATTTAGGTTTATTCAAATCATCATATTCATTTGACTCAAAATCATTATTCATGTTTACACCTTCTCTAGCAAACTAAAAATTTCATTTTAATAATAAAAAATAAAAAACCAAAAAGACCATTCGATAGCAAAAAAAATAAAATCAAATTAAAAATTAAAAAAAATAAATAAATTAATAATGAAAATAAAAAGATTAAATGAAAAATTACATAATTAATTAGCTATGAATCTTTTTATGCCATTTCCATGCAGATTCAACTATATCCTCCAAGTCAGGAATTTGAGGTTTCCATTTTAAAATCTCTTCAGCCTTTTTAGAATCTGCAATTAAAATATCAGGGTCTCCTGCACGGCGTCCTTCAACTTCAACTTTAAAATCTATTTCAGTAACCTTCTTACAGGTATCAATAACTTCTTTTACAGAAAATCCACTACCATTTCCTAAATTAAATATATTACTATCATTAAAAGGATCTTCCAAATACTGTAATGCTTTTAAATGAGCATCAGCCAAATCCTGAACATGAATATAATCCCTAATGCAGGTTCCATCAGGAGTGTCATAGTCATCTCCAAAAATAGAGATGCTGCTTCTTCTGCCAAGAGCTGCATCTAAAACCAAAGGAATCAAATGAGATTCAGGATTATGATCTTCACCAATTTCACAGTCCAAGTCTGCTCCAGCAGCATTAAAGTATCTTAATGAAACATATTTTAATCCTCCGAAGTCAGATTCATCCTTTAATAGATTTTCAACCATTAGCTTAGATTCTCCATATGGATTGATAGGCTTCAATTCACTGGTCTCGCTAATAGGAATTTCCTTAGGAATTCCATAGAGTGCAGCAGTTGATGAGAATATAAATTTTCTGACTCTAAACTCTTTCATTATCCTTAAGAGATTAGCAGTGTTTTCATAATTATTCTTAAAATATTTTTCAGGCTCTTCCACAGATTCTGCAACTGAAGAAAAAGCTGCAAAGTGCATTACCGCTTCAATATCATTTTCTTGAAAAATTTCCCTTAACTTGTCAGTATCGCTTAAGTCTGCATTTACTAATTTTCCCCATTTGACTGCAGACTTATGCCCTTTAGATAAATTGTCTAAAACAACAGTTTCATATCCTGATTGGTTTAGGAGTTTGTTGATATGAGAGCCTATGTATCCAGCCCCACCAGTAATTAAAATCATAGTATCACAGTAAGTTAATTGAATTAAAAATTTATTATATATTTTTATATATAAATTGCTATATTTAATCTTTTACCTTAATAAGTAAATATTAAATTATTATACTTAAAAAAAGGTTATTTTTTTATCTTAAAAAAATAAATTATTAACTTTTAGCAAATAAGGGCTTAAAATAGTAAAAAAAACTAGATAAAAATAATTAAAAATAATAGAAAAATGAAAAGATAAAAAATATTAGAAAAAAATACTTTAAAAATAGAAATGAATGATAAAAGAAATAGATAAAAATACTTAAAAAATAATAGAAATGAATATAAAAGAAATAGATAAAAATACTTAAAAAATAATAGAAATGAATATAAAAGAAAATGATAAAAATACTTAAAAAAATAGAAAATGACAGATAACAAAAAACAGTATAAAAAATTAAAAGATAATAAAAAATAAAAAAAGAATGTAAATTGTTTATAAGAACAATTTACCTAATTTTAAAGCTGCTTTTGGTTGAACTTTAATTAAAGCTTTTACAAGCTCAGTTGTACTGATTTTACTGAATTCCATACCTTGGAAAGCATGAGCGATACTGTTTAACTCTTCATCGCTTAAAGTCCATAAGTAATCACATACTTTGGAATATTTTTCCATGTCGTGACCCATTTCGTCATCGACCATTTTTGCATACTTCTTAAGGAATTTTTTAGAGTAATCTCCAGCTTTAATAGCTTCAGCAGCTACTTCACCTGCGAATCTTCCTCCCATCATACCGCTGGTGATTCCTCCACCGGTTAATGGGTTTACTTGACTTGCTGCATCTCCACAGAGTAAAATGTTGTCTCCATACATTTCCTTTACAAGTCCACCTACAGGGTCTCCACCTACATTCAATTCAACTGCTTGAGCATCTTGAGTAGCATAACAGTTATCAACTGCATCAACTAAGTATTCATAAGCGGATTTATCTCCAGCAAAATCAGGAATAATAGCTAAACCTGCGTTTACGATGTCATCACCTTTAGGGAATAACCAGAAGTATCCTCCAGGAGCTACACTACCGAAGTAGAACTCAAGAACATCGCTTCTTTGCATTTTAGCGTTACACATTTCAAATTGAATACCTGATTCCATATGTTTAGGTTTGGTGTAAGCTTTTAATCCTGCCCATTTAGCTACATGAGATTCAGGACCATCTGCACCAATGATTATTTTAGCATTAATATCGAAGGTTTCACCCATAGATTCACAAGTTACAGTGAAAGTTCCATCATCTTCTCTTTTAAGACCTTTTGCTTGGGTTTTGATTTTAATTTCTGCACCTTCTCTTCCAGCTTCCATAGCCATATGCTTATCGAAAACTTTTCTCTCGAGGATGTAACCTGCTTCAGGCAATTCAACAACATCGTTTGTAATCCATACATCAGTTCCATCAGGAGCAACTAATCTTACACCTTCAATTTCTCTTGTAACCCAATGAGGATCCATTTCAAGGTCTAATTTTTGGAAGGTCTGTTTAGAAATACCTTCTGCACATCTTTTTGGAGCACCAATTTCAGATTTCTTATCCATAAGAATAACGTCTGCTCCACCTTTTGCAGCAAATCTAGCTGCAGTAGAACCAGCAGGTCCAGCACCAATAACTAATACATCAGTTTTAATCATGATAATACTTCCTTAAATATACTAATATAGTCAAATAATTATTCTTCCATTTCTAATGCTGCTAAAGGACATGCTTTAACACAGATTCCACAATTATTACAGTCATCAGAGAAAACTAAAGCTGTTTCTTTTACTTCAATACAGTTTCTTATGCAGACTCCTGCACAGCAACCGCAGTATGAACACCAATCTTTTACTATCATAATAAATCTCCAAATTTCATATTAAATTAAAAAAATCCATATAAATATTATAAATTAATTCATTTTAAAATATTTTAAAATAAAACTCTAAAATTAAATAAATAACCATATTCAGAGCATTTTAGAATATTTTAAAATAAAAGATATAAAATATAATATTAAACTATATATTTTTTATTATATATAACCTTTTAGGCTTTTTTTAGTATTCTAGATAATTTTTAACTATAAAAAAGTTAAAATTAAACTTTAAAATAGAAAAAGAACTGAAAATAAAAAATAAAAAATGATATGGAAATAATTAAAAAAAAGAAATAAAAACTGATATGAAAATAATTAAAAAAAGAAATAAAAAAATAGAGTAAAATAAAAAATATAATATTAAATCATATTAGGAACTCTTAAAGAAGTAGGTAACGGTTTAATCTTAGCAGGAGTACCAATAGCCAAATAATAAGGTGGCACACTACGTGTTACAACTGCCCCTGCAGCTACAATAGCCCCTTCACCAACTTCAATATTTGATAAAAATGTAGTATTTCCACCAACAGAACATCCTTTTCTTAATTGAGGGCCTTTTAAATCATATTCAACTCTAACAGGATATCTGTCATTAGTAAAACAAGCACAAGGACCTACAAATACATTGTCCTCAATAATACTGTTTCTAGGAATGTATACATTAGATTGGATACTGACATTACTTCCAATTGTACATCCACCTTCAATAACGGTATTTGTACCTATTAATACATCATCACCAATTGTAGTATGATCTCTTACAACAACATTATGTCCAGTTTTAAAATCATTCCCTATAACTACATCATTATAAATTACAGTATTTGACCTAAGCAAGATGTTTTTGCCTAAAATAGGTTCTTTACTAAATCTTTTGTAGTTTACTCCTAATTTAATACCATCTCTAATTAATTGAGGGTCTTTAGGGTCATGACCATTTCCGCGTATATTAAAAAAACTAGCCATAATTTCACCTCTTTTTGAAGTCTAATTCATATAAATCCATATTAAAAAATTCAATTTTTCCTATATTAATTATTACTATATATTACAAAGTATATAAAACATTCCATAAACAATTTGAGTAATGTGAAATTAAAATAATTTAAACTATAAACCTAATTCCCTTAATTTCTTATCCATTTCCTCATCTGAAAGCTCATCTTCTTCAGCAATTTCCATCTCTTCATCAAGACGCTCTTCCTCTCCAGACGCAATTCTTTGAGCTCGGATATTGCCTTCTTCAATGTATTTTTCCTTATTTTTCTCCCAGTCTTCCTTGATTAAAGCAACCAAATCATCATCAGCTTCAATGGCAGGTCCAGTATAAGAGCAATCCTTACATTCCCAAGTAGACCATACTTGAGGAATGATCCAATTTACATTACTTGAACCGCAACGGGGACAAACATGTCTTTTCATAGTATCATCCTAAAAATTACACATTTGAATCATCTAAAAAAAAATCTAAAATTTTAATTAAAAAATAATTTAAAAAAATTAAATAGCTAAAATTTTAATTAAAAAATAATTTAAAAAAATTAAATAGCTAAAATTTTAATTAAAAAATAATTTAAAAAATTTAAATAGCTAAAATTTTAATAATAAACGATTACTTCCTTAATCAGTATCATAAAAGCTCCAAATTAAGTCTAAAGCTTCACCAGGTTCTAAAGCACTTGAACGGGTTTCCCTTAAAATCCTTTGGATGGAATACTTCTTCATATATGGGAACTTCTTATGAACCTCATATAAAAGAGGACATCCGAATCCCTTAATCTTCTTTAAGTCATAGTGACTGGTTAATGACTTGTTTTCCAATTTGGAAACCGCTAGAGAAGCAGGCAAATTTAGGCGAATTAAACTAGTGCCATTATAAGACTGTTCTGTTATGCATTGACTGCCTGTAGCTAACATATCACCAAAAATAACCATAGGAATGTTATTTTCTTTAGCATAATTATATAATGTCTCTTCTATTCTTTTAGAGCATCTTCCACAAGGATGGAATCGTCCAGTGAAAGACTCTTCTATGATATCATCATAGTCTACAGGAATATATTCATGACTTACATCCAAATCTTTTGTTAGATTATCAATATTATATTTGAACTGTTTTGGAAGGACTATTGTTCCAGGATCAACAGTTACTGCAATTGGATTAAATCCAAGCTTTTTAGCAAGTATTAATGAAAAGCTGCTATCAGTCCCACCAGATAAAGCCACAATAGCAGTAGGCTCTTTAGCTTCAAAATAGGAATAAGGGCCACTTTCCAAATTATCAAAATATGTCTTAAAGTCAAAGGAATAAAGGTTATCCAGCTTGATTGTTAGGATATCTATCAAATTATATAATGAAAGCTTTAAATCATCACTTAAATCTTCAGTTTTAACAAAGTTTTTTAGTTTGTTTAAGGATAGTCCCATCCTATACTCTTTAGTAAGGTAATCTGAATAGCTTTCCACATGAATGCTGTTTATTTTAAGCTCTTCACGTAGTCTGCCAACAACCCATCCTCCTTTTCCAATAATCGCAGACTTATCTGGACGGTCGTTAGTAATTATCCACATTTCATTAGTTTCTATATTGTAAATAACATCTTTGATTTCAATATTAACCTTTTCATGACCTATTTCTTCTCTGATTCGATTAACATGATTTAAAAGAGCATTAACATC
>ONYG01000196.1 GCA_900321995.1 uncultured Methanobrevibacter sp.
AAACAAATAGCGAAAAAATAGATAAAAAATAGAAAAATAGAAAAAATAGTCAAACAAATAGCGAAAAAATAGATAAAAAATAGAAAATATAAAAAAATAGAAAAAATTAGGATAATGCTATCCTAATTAATTAAAGTCTTGATTATAAGCATCTGTGTCTTCCACACCATCAGTATAATGTTTTTGAGTATTTGGGTCATATGCTTCATTAGGACCATTTCTACGGTCTATATGTTGCACACCATTGCTGTCAGTATACTCTCTAATATAATCTTGATCTTGGCCAGACCAATAATATCCATCATTTGAATTGGTAGCGGAAGAGGAACTTGAACTAGAAACAGTAGAACCTGCGCTTCCATTATTAGCTGCTGCAGTATCTGCACTAGTTTGATTGTTTATTGTATTAGATGTAGAATTAACTGTTCCATCTTCATTATAAAAGATATAATTTACACTAGATATCATATGTTCTAAAATCTCTACATCATCAGTGAAGATAATTATATTATCATGAGTTACAGAATTACCTAAAAATGCCATATAAGTTCCATTTCCCTCATTATACCAAACGGTCTTGTTTGCAACTGTTTGTTCAGTGGCATTTGACTTAAAATCAGTAATTGTAAATTCAAATTCCACTCGAGCAACGGTACTGTTATCCTCACTATTATAGAATAAAACAGTTAAGTCACGACTGGTATCATTATATTGGCGAACTGCTTCACTAATGGTAGTATTCTGGAAATTATCATTAGAAGGGATATCCATTGTACAGGTATTAGATAAATTAATTGTTGTATACTTAACGGTTTCATCATAGTTGATTAAAAATGCAACGGAACCAATTACAACAATTGCTACTAAAACAACTAATAATATATGTTTTAAATCCACAAATCGACCTCCTAAACCAAATACATAATTATTACAATAATTAATAATATCTTAAATAATATCTTAAATTAATATTACTTTAATATTTAATATTTTTTATTTAAACCTTTATAAAACTTTTCACTAAAATAAGATAATTTTAAAGGAAATCAATGAAAAATAGTGAAAAAACAAGAAAAATACTAATAATTTTAAAAGAATCAATAAAGAAAAAAGTAAAAGAAAAGTTAAAGAAAAAAAGTTAAAGATAAAAAGTTAAAGATAAAAAAGTAAAAGAAAAGTTAAAGAAAAAAAGTTAAAGATAAAAAGTTAAAGAAAAAAAGTTAAAGATAAAAAAGTAAAAGAAAAGTTAAAGAAAAAAAGTTAAAGATAAAAAGTAAAAAATTTAAAAATTAAAAAAAAAAGAAAAAAACAGATAAAAAATCGTTTTAATCTATGAAGACCTGTCGATTACAAAATCAGCTAATGCAATAAGCATGTCTTTTGCATCGGAATCTGGTAAAATAGCAATAGCTTCCTTAGCACCTGCAACGTTTTCAAGAGCTAAATTATGAGCATACTCAATAGAGCCATACTTATTGAATAAGTCAATAGCTTCGTCTACCATATCTTGAGAGCAGTTTTCATCTTTTAAGATTTCAAGTAATCTTTCGTGATCTTCGCCTTCAGACTCTGCCAATGCTTTAACTACCATAAGAGTCATTTTACCTTTAGCGATATCACTACCAACAGGTTTTCCAAGGTCTTTTTCATCACTGATAACATCTAAGTAATCATCTTGAATCTGGAAAGCAATACCAATCATACGACCATATTCATATAATGCAGTGACAACCTCATCATCTGCACCACCCATAATTGCGCCTGCTTTTGTTGCAGCTGCAATCAATGCGCCAGTTTTCTTATAAATCATTTCAGAGTATTCAGCTTCATTAACATCGAAGTTTCCTTCAAAACTCATATCTGAAGCTTGTCCTTCACAGATTTTAACACATGCATCAGCTACAGTTGCCAAAGCATTTGCAACACGAGTAGGATGAGCATCCTTAGATAAGATAATCATTTCAAAAGCTTTTGAGAATAAGGTATCTCCAGCCAAAATAGCTAAAGGTTCATCCCATACCTTATGAACAGAAGGCATTCCCCTTCTCATGTCGTCATCATCCATGATATCGTCATGAATAAGTGAGAAAGTGTGAATCAATTCAATAGCTGCTGCAGTTTCAAGAGCATCTTCCTTATTTCCACCAACAGCTTCACTGGATATTAATGTAAGTGCAGGTCTAAGCATTTTTCCGCCTGCCTTAGTTAAGTAAATGGAAGCATCCTGTAAGTTTTGCGGTTCAATTACACCAAGGTTTTTCTCAATAGTTTTAATAACATCTGCAGAATATTGTTTTAAAACATCAGTAACATCAGACATATTTTCCCTCTTAAATCAAATAATATTTTTGTAATCATTAATAATCATTTATGAAAATAAATTTTTATCATTATTAGATTTATTTAAACTTAATTAAATAGTTAATTACTTTTTTAATTAAATAATTATTCTTTAAATGATTTTCTATAAAAGAATTAATTTAATTAAGTTAAACATTATTTAAAGTTAAAATCTTATCGATTAAATTATAAAAAAATAAATAAATATTTTAAGTTAAGTCTTTAATTATACCATAAAAGAAAAATAATGATATTATTAAGTTAAAGCCTTAATAAAAGAAAATAATGAATATTTTAAAGAAAAATAAACATTAAAATCTAATCACCATTAAAGACTTGAGCTTGAGCATTTCTTAAAATATGGACATTGTTTCCTATTCTATATCCTTCCTCTTCAGCAAGCTCTCCATATGCAACAAGCATTTCCAATTCACCGTGAGCTGGAATGATATGCTTA
>ONYG01000123.1 GCA_900321995.1 uncultured Methanobrevibacter sp.
AATTTGTGATTTTTCTTTTGGGAATGCTTAGCTTTAGTGTATAAAGTCAAAAGCATTGTTTTTTCTACACCTTCTAAATTCATGGTTATACCTCAATTTTTTAATTAATTAATTGTTTATTTTAATAGTATATAAAGTTTAGGTATACCTAAAATATAAGGTAGATATAAAAATTAAGATATTAAGATTTTAAGAAAAATTATTTTATTTGAATTATAAAAATTAAGTTATAAGATTTTAAGAAAAATTATTTTATTTGAATGAGAAAAAAGTTAAAAAAATGGTTTAAAATAAAGATAATATGAAAAATGGAAAAAAATCAATTCAATTTATTTCCACAGAACGTACAAAAGTTATTTCCCTTTTTCACCTTAGAACCACAGGAAGAGCATATTGATTCACTTTCCAATCTGTTTCCACAGTTCATGCAGAAGGAATCCTCTTTCTTAACCCTTGCACCACATGATGGACATTTAAGCTCTTCCAAGTTAAATCCACAGGACATGCAGAATTTAGCATTAGAATCTACTTGCCTATTGCAATTAGGGCAAGTCTTATAGTCATTCGGAACTATGAATCCAGTGCTTATATTACCTGAATTGCCTCTTGATTTGACGCCGGTTAAGGCTGAAGCTTGAGGTACCGCTTCCATATTTGTTTGAGCAATGATATCTCCCAAACTAATGGTGGAATCTTTATTATCATCTCCAAGATCTTGAGGTATCTGAGTTCCATTTGTTTCAACATATGGATTGTATTCATCCTTTGGTTTAGGTGTTTCAGATAGGATGGGTCTGCTATAGAAATCATCGGTGTTGATGATCTCCTCTTCAGTTTCAATCATCACTGCAATTCTTTTGTCATCTGCAGGATGTGTTGAAAAGAAATCAAATCCTCTTGCGTTGGATCCTGTAAACTCCATCCAAAATTTGGGAACGTGACTAATGTCATATCCTGCCAAATGGGCTATCAACATCCCCAATTTATCAGCTTCGTATTCCTGATCCCTTCCCCAAGGCTGCATCAGGAAATATTCGGAACCTACATTCACAACATTTGTCGCGGCTCTGGCCATGCTTCCAATTTCGCCCATTCCGAAAAGATCCAATGCAAAACTACCTAACCAAGCTGCTGAAGCAAGCCCTTCCTTGGTCTGACGGGCACTTATCTTTGTTCTGCTATGGTCAAGCAATGCATGAGCCATCTCATGAGCTAAAATAAATGCTAACCTCTCTTCTGTATTTGCAACTGATAGAATTCCAGAGTAAACTGTAATCTTTCCACCTGCATGACAGGTGGCATTGATGCAGTCATTTGCAATTAAGTGAACTTCCCATTCATAGTAGCCGTCAACATAATCATATCTGCCAATCTTATATAGGAATTCCTCAACGGTGCGGATTAGCTTTGTTGCAATTTGAATAGTCAGTTGACCTTGCGGACTTTCATCCAATATCTGATATTTGCTCAGTTCCTGATAATAATAGCCAAATATTTCCTTTAGGAACTTGTCATCATCCACCGTATCGTAATGCTCTTTACCTGTAAACGGATTTATCGGACTTCGGTCATCTTTTTTAATCATGACGCCCCCATAAATTAAATTTTTTTAAAAAAACCTTCGCAACATTTGAAATAAACAGCAATGAAAAAAAAAGAAAAGAAGAGATTAATCTTCAAATTCAACTGATTTTGCCATTTCCTTTAATATGTCCAAGTCTACCTTTGAGCTTGATACCTCCACCGCCTTATTGTCTGAAAATACATAAACGCTATTTTCACCATAAACAGTTTCAGCGATAGTGAGGTTACCTTCTTCAGTTAAATTACCATCATTAAGACCGATCATTTCGGAAATATGTTCCTTAACTGCATCCATATCATCAGATTCCACATAGTTTACTGCAATATCCTTATTATAATCTTTAAATGAAACTGTGGAATATGATTCGTTTCCCTCTTCATTAATTTTTTCAAATTCTGATTTTTTAGGAATGTCCATTTTAAATAGATTATCAAAGGCATCAGATTCAGTGAATAACTTATCACTGTCTTCATCAACAGTTTCATTAGATTTTAATTGTGCGCTTTCAGCAATTGCTTTCGCTTCATTCAAATCCTTATCTTTAATGACATATAATTCATCAACAGAATACTTGGCAACAATATAATCATTACCTGCTTGATAAACTTTTAAGCCATCCGCGTCTTCGATAAGGTCATAATTGCCGAAATAGGTTTTTGAAAAATCTTCAAAGTCTGTTACCCTTGCCTCTTTAAACTCATCTCCAT
>ONYG01000159.1 GCA_900321995.1 uncultured Methanobrevibacter sp.
AAAAGAAAAAAAGGATTAATTTTCATTAATAAACTTTTCTAATGCATCTCCAGTAAAATGGAAGACATTCCAATCCTTTTGTTCAGCTCCAATAGATTTGTAGAACTCCTTACTAGGCTCATTCCAATCAAGGCAAGTCCATTCAAAGCGACCATATCCCCTTTCCTTAACGATTTTAGCAAGTTCACGAAGAAGAGCCTTTCCATATCCATTTCCACGATATTCAGGATCTATAAATAAATCTTCAAGATGCATGTTTACATTAGCGATATAAGTAGAAAAACTAAGGAAGAAAAATGCAAATCCAATCTCTTTTCCATCTTCAAGAGCAAATATAACTTCAGCTTGATTCTTTTCAAAAATCCAATATTTTAATGCCTCCTCAGTAGCAATTACCTCATCAAGCCTATGTTCATAATCTGCTAATTTCTTAATGAATTCTAAAATTAATCCTACATCTTTCTCTTCAGCATTTCTAAAACTTAATTCAGCCATATTTTCACCGTTTAAAACATTAGTATCGAAATTAGTATTTATAGCAGTATTTAGAACTTATAATGAATATTATGCAATTTATACAAACATACAGAACTGCTTGATGGGAATGCATAAATCATACTATCAAGTTCATCAAGGCTGATTTTCTGATTGATAATAAAGGTAAACATATTAGCTACATTCTCAGCATCTGCAGCATATATTTCAGCTCCAACAATGTTTAAGTCCTTATCTACAATCACTTTAGCCTCAGCAGTTCTATCATTCTTAAGCTCTAATGAATAGGAGTTACCATATCTGATTCTATGAACATCATATTCATCGCTTTCCTCAGCAATATATGCAGGAACTCCTACTGTCGCTATCCTTGGAATTGTATAAGCGACAGCTGGAACAACAGGATAAACTATCTCATCTGCCTCACCTAATAACTCTTTTGCAAGGTATTTTGATTGGTGAATAGCTACAGTCACTAATTTTGCAATTCCGCTATCTGCAACATCTCCTGAAGCATAAATATTAGGCACTGCAGTCTGCAAATGCTTATTAACTTTTATACCGTTTTTAGTGTATTCTAAACCTACATTTTCAAGCCCAATATTCTCAACATTAGCTGTTCTTCCCATAGCAGCAATTACATAATCTCCAGTTAAGCTCAATCCACTATCACAATTAACAGTAAAAGCATTCTCATAAGCTTTATTATCTATTTTTGCATCAGGATCTCTTAACTTGTCATCTGAATTTTGAGCATTCTCAATGTTTAAAACCCTTTCTTCAGGATTTTCAATAGTGACACTATCATCCTTAATGACTTCCTTAACTGTCTCATTAAAATGGAAACGAATATTCTTTTCCTTTAAAATCTTAATCACATTTTGAACATAAGGTTGATGGAAATACTTTAAGGCCATATTTCCCCTAATAATCACATCAGCGCTAAGTCCTGCTTCAGCAAGAATTGAAGCGAATTCCATTCCAACAAAGCCTGCACCTATGATAATTGCATGTTTAGGAAGTTCATCAATATCTAAAAAGTCAGTGCTGTCATGCAAATACTCTTTTCCTTTAATGTCTGGAATTATTGGTCTTAAACCTGTAGAAATAACTATCTTATCTGTAGTAAAGGTCTCATCACCAACTCTTACGGTATGCTCATCTACAATATATCCTTCACCATGAGCAACATCAAGACCATATTCCTTAAATTTGCCATCTAAGAAAGGAGCCATATTTGCTATTCTTTTTCTTTTCAATTTCATTAAATCTGGCCAATTCACATTAAAATCACCAGATTTTCCACAGCCTTCAAAATTATCTGCCAAAGCCTTAATCTCATATGGAGCATCAAGAAGCGCTTTAGAGTTGCATCCCCTATTTGCACAAGCTCCACCATACAAGCTTTTTTCAATAATAAGAATTTTAAGTCCTGCTTTTCTTAAAAAACGTGCACCTTGCCAAGATGCATTTCCACTACCAATATAAATTACATCATAATCCATAAAATTACCCCAAAAAGTTATTAAATTTATTATTATAAAAAATATTTAATTAATGATAATGCTATTTAATCAAGTCTTTTAATGCATTTTCAAACTTATCAGTGATAGCTTCCCAATCATTGGATTTAACATATTCTCTTCCTTTTTTAGAAATTTCATCATATTTACCTTCATCAAGTATCTTTTGAGCAGTTTCTAAAACTTCTTCTGCCTTTTGGACATATTCAATACCATTTCCATATCCAAATTCCTTAGAAATTCCAGGAAGTTCACTTGCTATCACTACCTTTTCCATTGCCAAATATTCATAAAGCTTGATAGGAACAATATCCTGCATGATCTCCTCATCAATATATGCCGGAAGAAGACAGAAGTCAGCAGATGCCAA
>ONYG01000125.1 GCA_900321995.1 uncultured Methanobrevibacter sp.
AAAAAAAAAAATTAAAAAATAAAAAAAGATCATCAATGAAAAAAGAAATAAAAAAAAAATTAAAAAAAATAAACTTAAAAAAAAATTAAAAAATAAAAAAAGATCATCAATGAAAAAAGAAATAAAAAAAATTAAAAAAAATAAACTTAAAAAAAAAATTAAAAAATAAAACTTAATAAAAATAAATAAAATAAAACGAAAAAAAGATTAAAAAAACATAGAATTATCGAAAGTCATAAAAATTTATTGGTTAATATAGCTATGTCAATAGTATTTACATTAAAAATTAACTCATACCTTGAAATAATTAAAAGTTCCTCTTCCTGAACGACATTTTCACTCCTAAGTATGTTAATTCCTGAAGGGACTTTTCCATTAAATTCATAGGAATAATTTACCCCATATTCTTCAAATATTTCAACTGGAACAGATGTTGATAATGCAGGTTTATCTTGATTTAGATAGTGAGTTAAAATCTCATCAAGTATTTCCCCATTTACCAAAGGCAAGTCAGCATTTACAAAAATCAGAATGTCTTCTTTTGATTTCTTTTCAAAAGTCTCTAAAATATTAGAAAGATCTTCAACATAGCCATTACCTAAAGTGTCTAAGTAAAAATCTTTTTTATCATTTCCATAAAATGACTTGTCAAATTTAGAGAAATTCAAGTCATTAATTAGATAGTCCTTTGTTTTAGGGGCATTTGGACTAACTGCAACAACTGTTTTTTCTATAAGCTTGGATTCATTAATGTTATTTAGCACATAATTAATCAAAGGCTTGTCATTTATGGGATAAAGTGGCTTTTCTATATCTGATTTTAATCTAAGACCCTTTCCACCTGCCATCACAAGAGCAATTATCATAACTACACCATTAATGAATATTAAAAAAATATGAAAATTAAAAATGTAAAAATCTAAAAAAAATTAAAAATTAATAAAAAAAGAAAAAATAATATAAAATTATTTTGGAATTGAACCTTGAGCTTGCATTCTCTTCTTAAGGATACATTTTTCACCTTGGTTTCCACCAAGAGGGTTTTTCTGAGTTCCCATAGAGTTCATACAACGAGCCATGATAGCAGAACCAAGAGCCAATCCATCCTCAACAAATACGACATTATCGAATTTGTCTTGAGCATACTCTAAGATAAGTTCAGGTTTCTTACCTGTTATACCTGCTCTTCCTGTAACTCCTAATATGGAACCATCAAGAATTAATCCTTCTTCAAATGCAACATCCAATACTCTATATACAATATTAGCGCTTACATGGTCCATTGTAGCAAGAAGTGTTGGAATTCCTTCATCCTCATAGATCTTTGCACCGATTTCAATTAAACCATCTAAACCGTCAGCATTGGTACCTACATCACAACCGATTAGGCATGTACCTGCTGCCTTAGCGCCAGCTGCATCTAAAGGAACGGTACCGAATCTGTCGATTCCCTCTGGAACCTTACAGATATTAATGAGTTCATGAGCTTCCTTAGCATATTGTTTAGCTTTTTCTTGATGTTTTTTGCCATCTGCCTTTTTAAGCAATTTAGGATCGAATATGTCTAATGCTGCACCATTCTTTTGGTCAATTTGCTTGGAACCTTTTGCTAAAGAGTCAGAAATAACACCAGCAAGACCTAAGAAGTTACCAACAGTGCTTGCATAAGGCTCATCCTTATTTACAATCCTACCTGCAAGGGTAGAACCAAAGTCTAAGGATACACAAGGGTTTCTATAATCCACTTCAGTCCATTTAGCACCTAACTTAATACCAGCTGTAACAAGTTCCCCTTCCATTTCGTTTGCTACTACTTCCTTACCTTTAGGAGGAACTACACTTACTACAGCCCCATCAAACATTACATTATCCAATAAGGTATACTTTTGAAGTCTTTTAGGAAGGTGTGCTGAAGACATAGCAGGAGCCATTTTCTTATGTGAAATACCTGCATCAAGACAACCATCTGCAAGAGCCTTGATTAATTCTCCGACTTCTTTTGTTGTAGCAAATCCTGCAGTTACACCAGTGGACCTTACAACAAAGTCTAAATCTTCATCCATATCAACATGAGCTTTCTTAAGAGATTCTAATACAGTGTCTTTAATCATGTCTGCAACAGATTCTTTTGATAATTCAACTCCCCAAACAGTTTTACCGAATACCTCTTCACCAGGATTTGGTTTTCTAACATCTCTGGTCATTTTAACTGTTTTATTGATTAGATAAGATTGACTGTTATTTAAGTTGGTAGCCATTATTACACATTTTGTTGTAGTGTTACCTAATTCTACAGAAGCTGTCACATAAAACTCATCTTGTTTAGCTGCCATAGCTCCTGGACCTTGTGGCCTATTACCTGCTTTTAGGATGCTTAAGTCTCTGGATTGACTTTCAGCAATAATTGGCTTAGGCCCCTTATTAAAAATTTTATCTAAAAAAGACATAAATAATCCCCATACTCTTTATATATACTATAATATTTTCATTAAATAATATAAATTTTATTAAATTATTTTAATAATTTTCAAATAAACTTAATAAAAAAATAAAATTGAATAAATCCGTTAAGAATTAGGACAATCAATGAAAAAGTAAAAAAAATAGCAAATAGCAATAAATTGTAAAAAGTAGAGAAAAAATCTAAAAAGTAGAGAAAAATTAATAAAAATAATAAAAAATTAGTAAAATTGTAAAAAATAAGTAAAAAATTGTTAAAATTAATAAAAATAATAAAAAATTAGCAAAATTGTAAAAAATTAGCAAAATTGTAAAAAATAAGTAAAAAGTTGTTAAAATTAGAAAAAAATAAAAAAACATCAAACTTTAAAAAAGCTTGATAAAAATTTTGATCAAACTTTTTTAAAAGTTTGAATTTGAAATAAGATTAGATGATAAAAATCATCTAATCTAAGGACCCTTTCAAATTATAATAAATTGTTAATTGGGTGATCTTCTACAGGTTCAGTACCGATATCTTTTGCTGCTTCAGCAATCATAATATCAGCCATACCACAAGCAGGGAATGCGAGTCTTGCGTTTTCGATTGGTCCGAAAAGTACGAAGTCTCCACCAGCCATTTGTTGTACGATG
>ONYG01000248.1 GCA_900321995.1 uncultured Methanobrevibacter sp.
GTATCTGTACTGAACAGCCATATAAAGAGGCTTATTAACTCTGATTCTAATCTTAAAAGGGTTTATGTTCGTGGAGAGCTTTCCAACATTAGGAGATATCCTAACGGACACATGTATTTCACTCTTAAGGATAAGAATAGTGAAATCGGCGGACTTATGTTTAGAAATTATGTAAGCAGACTACGGTTTGAGCCTAAAAATGGGATGAAAGTGCTTGTCTCTGGAACCGTAGACGTTTACCCAAAGCAAGGCAGCTATAAGGTTTATGCCCACAAGATTACTGAAGATGGAATCGGAGACTTATACATTGCTTATGAGCAGCTTAAGAAGGAACTGTCTGAATTGGGATGGTTTGATAAAGATCATAAGAAGGAAATTCCGCGCTTTCCAAAGCGTGTTGGAGTTGTAACCGCTTCAACTGGTGCTGCAATAAGGGATATTGTAACAACAATCAAGCGAAGATGGCCATTATGTGAAATAATCCTATTTCCATCCCTTGTTCAAGGAAATTTAGCTCCAAACAATATAATAAAGCAAATCATACTTGCAGATACAAAATTCAATTTAGACACTCTCATAATAGGCAGAGGTGGAGGAAGCATAGAGGACCTTTGGGCATTCAATGACAAAACCCTTGCAAAGGTGATTTATCATACAAAAACTCCAATAATAAGCGCTGTAGGTCACGAGATAGACTGGACAATATCCGATTATGTTGCTGACTTGAGGGCAGCTACACCAACTGCAGCAGCAGAGCTTGCCGTTCCAGACATAAAGGAGATAAAATCAAGCCTTGATAATCTTGATTATAGGTTAAATAAGCAGGTTTCAAATCAATTGTCTGACAATAGGGATGCTTTTGATAAATTGACCAGCAGAAATCTATTCAAGGATCCTTCTGTGATTTATAATAAGAAGATCATGAACCTGGATAATTTAAGAGGCAAGCTTGCAGTATGCTCAAAGAATATGATTTTTGACAATAAGATACGCTTGTCAAGGGTAAAGAGTTCAGCTATCTTCAAGAATCCAAGAAGACTCTATGAGTCAAAGATGAATGATTATAATCAGATGAAATATAAATTAAAGTTCAGTGGAGATGGATTAATCGCCAAGAAGGAAGGCAGACTGATTAAATCTAAAAATTCATTCATATTCAAGAATCCAGAGAAGCTCTTTGAATCCAAGGCAAATAGGTATTTTAATCTTAGAGTCAATTTGCAGTATAGTTCTATGGAACTCTTAAGGGATAAAAAGTACGAGCTTGATGAGATTAAGAAATCTAATATTATGAAGAATCCTGAATCAATTTTAGAGCCTAATGAGATTAGATTGGATAAGTATATTGATAAGCTTTCTGTATTGAATCCATTAAATACATTAAGAAGAGGATATACTGTATCCAGAGTTGATGGCAAGGTTGTATCCAAGGCAAATGACTTGAATAAGGATGACTTATTGGAAGTCGAATTTGAGGATGGTGCTGTTAATACAAGGGTTTTATAAGATTTAAGATGATTATTTAATTATAAAATAATTTTATGAGTATAAAATAGAATTATGATTAATTATAAAAAACAGAATAAAGAATTTTAAAAGTTAAAATAAGGTTTAAACTTAATAAAGGTGGTAATATGGAAAATGTAGAATATGTTGGAAAGGATATTGAAAATTTGAATTTTGAAGAAAGCTTAGCAGAATTGGAAAGAATTGTAAACAGATTAGAAACTGGTGAAGTTCCTCTTGATGATGCTATCGATGAATTCAATAAGGCTATGAAATTAGTTAAAATCTGTGATGAAAAATTAAACAGTGCAGAAGAAGCTATTGCAAAAATAGTAAATGAAAATCAGGAAGTTGTTGATTTCAATCCTTTAGATGAAGAATAAGTTCCTTATAAATTTATTTTTTTTTTAAAAAATAGAAAAAAAGAAGATTTTATCTTCTTATAATACTTTTTTTATTTAATAAGTTTGATAAATCTACTTTTTATATTAATTTTTAATAATTTTAAGTAACTAACTTTTTTTTTAATTTAATACAATTGACTGTACTCTAATAAGTAGTCAGAATACTCTTTTTTTAATATAACTGACTGTACTCTAATAAGTAATCAGAATACTCTTTATCAAGTATTCTAAGTGCAGAAGCATATTGTGGGCTTGTTCCAGATCTCTCTTCAACAAGGTTTCTAAGGCTTCCGTTTTTCATATGTTCCCTAACTTCTCTTAAAACAAAGTCAATTGTGTTCTTGTTATACTCTTCAAGCTCTTCACGACTCATTTCATAGAGATTATACATCTCAAGGTCATAGTTTTTAGTTGGGCTCATCAATACATTCAAGTAGCTGTAGTACTCTCCAATGTCATCAAAGAATGCATCCACTCCCATATAAGCAAGAAGAGGAATGAATTGTGCCTCAGCATGTGGGAAAATAAGAAAGCTTGTGCTTTTCATGTTTTGCCTAAGTGCTACAATCAAGTCTACAAGGTCTCTTGGGTGAAGAAGAAGGTCATCAGCATTTGCTATGATGAATCCATTGTATCCAAGATTTTCCAATTCCTTTAGGCATTTTATACGTAAGTCTATGTATTTGCTTCCATGGACTACAGCAATTTCCTTGTTTTCGTTTTCTTTTGCAAGTTTGATAGTTTCATTAACGCTCCATTCAGCTATTTCCCTTTCTATATCATAAGCTGATGATTCATCTTTTGCTATATTCAAATCAGATTCCTTAAGTATGAGTGGACTTTCTTCTCCTTTGAGCTTACCATATCTTCCAGGTCCGTCATGGCTTTTAATTTCAAATTTAATCATGTTATCATAGGTTCCTAAATCATTTCGATAATTCTCTTTAATCTTAATCTCTTGTTTTAATTCTGCTTTTTTAAAATTTGCATTTAGATATATTCACTTATTTATATTTATTTTATTATTTATAATAATTTCACTATTCTTGAAAAAATGAATGTTGTTTAATTATTTAATAATATCTTGTTTTATATTTTTGAAAATTTTTATTTTTCATGAGATTTTCATTTATTGAAAATTTTACAAGTATGTTTATAATTCAAATTTTTAAACTTTTAATTTTATATTTTTGTCTAAAAAAGTTTAAATTTTTTTTGACATATGTCTATTATTACATTGTTAATAAAAAATTATGTCTCTATTTATATTCTATTTAACTTAACTCGATTAAGATTAATTGTTTTCTAATATTATAGTTTTTTTGACTTTATTTAGTGAATTACTAGTCTTTTTTAACTTTTTAACTTAAATTAATTATTTACATAAGTTTTTATATGATAAAAAATAAAAAGTCAATTAGTTAGTTAATTGTGTTAAATATATTGAACATTTGACTAATATTTTATCAACTAAACTATATTTGGGATTATATTTAAGGAACTATAGAGAGGTATTAATATGGTAGAAGAAACTATTAAGATTCCAAGATATTTGAATCAACTTAGCGACATATTAAAATCATATGAGTTTCATTTCAGAAAACATCTTGATGATTTTGATTTGACTATGGGTGAATTACCAATTTTGCTTGGAATATACGAAAATGAAGGTCTTAATCAGATAGATCTTGTTAAGAAATTCCATGTAACTGAAGCTAATATCAGTAAAACCACTAAGCATCTCTTGCAAAAGGGATTGATTATCAAGGAAGTTGATGCTGAAAACAATACTAAGAAACTCCTATTTTTAACAGAAGATGGTGAAAAGCTTTGTATAAAATTAGGAAAATTATTTGAAGAATGGAAAGATATGATTATTGGAGAAATTCCTAAAGATGATTTAATCGTATTTTCTAAGGTTCTATTGGCATTTTCTGAAAATGCTAACATATATATTAATAAATAGTTGAATTGAGCTTTTTAGTATTTTAATTTGATTATGTGGGGGTTAATTAAAACATTAGATATTTTTTAAATATTGTCTATTTAAACTACTTCATTTATTTATGTTAAATTACTTTTAAGTTAAAGTTATATTGGATAGTGAATAAAGCTCTATTTTCCTTATTTAGAATTCATAAATTCTCTTTTTTATTATTTTTCTTTTAATTTTATTTATTGTTAAGCTAGCTTTTATTTTATTTATTTAAACTAATTTTCTTTTAGTTTATTTTATTTAAACTAATTTTCTTTTACTTTATTTTTATTTATTAAACTAATTTTCTTTTAGTTTTATTTATTTAAACTAATTTTCTTTTACTTTATTTTTATTTATTTTAAAATTTTTTCTTAGAGTTTATTTTATTTATTTTAAACCAATTCTTTTTTTATATAAGTTTATTTTACTATAATTTTTTCAATCCATATCAAAATAATTGAAGATTGCTATCATTTAATGATATCTTATTATGGGGTGCATTATTTTAGGAAGACCTAAAAATAATAAAAGGGTGTAACCTAAAAGGTGACACTTCAATTTTTTTTCAAAACCTTTATATACTATACTACTATAATTTTATATAAGGACGTGAGGATTATCCTATGATTGTCCTAGGTGTGTTTTTCAATGTCTGTGTTAGATCGACTTAAATCCCTTATTAATGGGACAAAAGAGGATATCGATAAGAATTTAACTAAAGAAGCAGAATCTATAGAGGAAACTGCTGATTCAATACAGACATCTTCAGAAGAGGAAATTGATATTAAATCTGATTCTGAAACTAATTCTGATGAAGAGACTTCAAAAGTAGAAGTTCCTGTAGAAGAGGATGTAATTATTCCTGTTCATGCAGAAGCTCCTGAAGAAGCTGAATCTGATGAGGACAAAGAAGAAGCTGAAGAGGAAGTTGAAGAAGTTCCTGAAGAAGCTGAAGAGGCTCCTGAAGAAGAAGCTGTTGAAGAAACTTCAGAAGAAGTTTCTGTTGAAGAAATAACCGAAGAGGCTCCTGAAGAAGAAGCTGTTGAAGAAGTTCCTGAAGAGGAAGTTTCTTTAGATGAAGAAGAAATTATTGATGAAGAATCTTCAGAAGAAGACTTAGAAGAGGACGAAGAGTCTTCAGAGGAAGAAGCTTCAGAAGAAGAAAATGAAGAGAGCGATAATATGACTTTATTAAAAGAAAATGATGTATACTCAATGGATGATATTGATAAAGAATTTACCCAAAAATTCATTGATGCTGGTATTGAAACTGTAGACCACTGTTTCCAATGTGGTACCTGTGGTGGAGGATGTCCTTCTGGTAGAAGAACTCCTTACAGAGTAAGACA
>ONYG01000079.1 GCA_900321995.1 uncultured Methanobrevibacter sp.
CTTGTCATTGGAGTAAAACGTTTAGGAAGACGCCGTGCAAGAGCATTGGTAAACACCTTTGGTGAAGATTTGAGACCATTTTCAGAAAAAGAGCTTCAAAAAGTTGAAGGAATCGGTCCTAAATTAGCCCAAAGCATTAAAAACTTTACAGATAATTATTAATTATCTGTTTATCTATTTTTAAAAAAAATAATATTAAAAAATATAATCTCTTTATCTGTTTTTAAAAAAATAATCTATTTTTCTGTTTTAAAAAAAGTTATTGAAAAAATAATAAAATAATGAAATAAGAATATAATAAAAAAAGAGTAAAAATCTAAATTTTAAAAATGGAGGATTATCCTCCACCTTCACAACCTTGAATGTCATTTAAGTTAGCATTAAGTTCTTCATAACCTTCCTTAATGTCTTTGACCTGTTCAAGAGTGTCTTTGTCAAGGGTATCAACATTTAAGATATCCTTTTCATTTACTACTTCTAAAGAATCGGCAGCATACCATAATGCAGGTTCATCTAATTTAACCCATTGAGTGTTGTCTTCTTCTTTTAAATCGACAACTTTACTTACGGTACCGGTACCAGTATATCTTATAAAAGCACCTATATCAATAGTTTCTCCTCGAATATCACAAAAACTCATATTTTCACCAACAAGTTTTTAATTTATTCTTCAAAGAAGAATGAAAAATATATTTTCAATTATTAAAAATAATGAATCACCAACCCTACTTAAGATTAGGGATAAGTGCCCATTTCAAAAGATGAATCAGCAACCATTATTTAAAATAATTGATTATGAAATATAAGCGATTAGATTTATTCTATTTTTACGTCAGTAGCTTCTTCTGCTTCTTCTTCAGCTTCAGCTACTTCCTCTTCAGCTTCTTCTGCTTCATCAACAATTTCAGCTTCTACTTCTTCAACTTCAGCTACTTCCTCTTTGGTAGCTTTTTTAGCTTTTTCAGCTTCTTCAATAGCAGCTGCCTTGTTGATTTCTTTATTTAATAATACATAATCTCCAATGCTTTTTACATCTTCAAAGTCAACTTCGATTTTGTTAGAAGAAATAATGTTTTTCTTAAGGACAATGGTTAAAGCAGTAATTTGACCTTCTTCCTTATCAAATTCTACATCATCAATTTTACCAACTTCATTTGCGTTAGCATCTAAAGCCATCATACCTAATAATTGCTTAATTTTCATTTTATTACCTCGATTATTAATTAATATGAAATTATGTTAAAAAGACTCATTTAGTTCAGATTTGTAGATTATCCAATTTTTTAACATAATCTCTATTATTTAAAAATATGGATAGAAAATTATATAAATTTAACTAAAATTTTTTTAAAATAAAAGTAAAAAACAAAAAGATTTATTAAACTTAAGGAAATAATTTAATATTTTAAGTACAAATATAATTATTAAAAGAAAACAAGGAAAATTTTCAAAATAGTAATATACATGAAGATTAAATTAACAAGAAAACAAGGAAAATTTTCAAAATAGTAATATACATGAGGATTAAAAATGGAAGAAGCATGTCGAATTATAATAGAGGATATCATAAATGGAAAAATAACTACTCGACGTGAGTTAGAAGTAGAGAAAAGACAACTCTGTAGAGATAGAAATTTGAAAAAGTTTATGAGCAATTCTGTCATCTTAGAACATGCAAGTCTTGAAGAAAAGAAGGTTGTTTCCAATTTACTAAGAAAGAAACCAACAAGAACCATCTCTGGAGTGGCAATAGTTGCAGTTATGTGCCATCCACACCAATGTCCTCATGGAAGATGTTATTACTGTCCTGAAAGTGATATAGCACCTCCAAGTTACACTGGAGAAGAACCTGCAGCACTTAGGGGCAGAATGTTTAAGTTCCACCCTTATGTTCAATGCTATAACCGTTTAAAACAGCTCCATAAGGTTGGGCACCCTATTGATAAGGTAGAATTAATCATTATGGGAGGAACTTTCCCTTCAAAGGATATCTGTTATCAGGAATGGTTTGTTTCACAATGCTTAAAGGCGATGAGTGATTTTGGAGTAATACTTGAAAACATAACAGAAATTGAAAACATTGAAACATTTGAAAAAGAGGATCTATTAAAATATCCTCCATACAGCAATAATGCATTGAAAACTTATCCTCCAAACGACTATGTTCTAATAGAGGACATTCAAAAGATAA
>ONYG01000040.1 GCA_900321995.1 uncultured Methanobrevibacter sp.
ATCTTTAAATATAGCAATTTCTTTTCTTGTGACTGCTTTTAAAGCGATTATTATTGCAAAATAAACAACCACTCCCACTATGATTGATATCAATACATTAACTATTCCACTTGGATGCATCATGTAAACTACTGCGCCCATAATTGCTGATGCGATAAATATTTTAGCAGTTTCCTTAAGGTCAAATGGTAATCTCATTGTTTTTCTGCTTGCATGTGCTGTCACTACAAAAGCAAGTATATAACATAGTAGTGTAGCTATAGCCGCTCCAATAATTCCTAAATAAGGTACAAGAGCTATGTTCAATGCCACATTTGCAATTGCAACTATAATCCATAGCTTTCCAAGAATCATTGTGTTCTTCTCAAGAATGAGTATATTATTTGTTATTCCGTACATTCCCATGAATATTGCTCCAAGACAGACGAATGGAGTTACCATATACCCTCCAAGAGCAATCTCTGGAGTTGTGATTATGTATAATAATGGTTTTGAGAGGACGCTCATTCCCACTCCTGCTGGAACAGTCAATAGAAGATAATATTTCATGGAATAGCTTAAATATTTGTTGACTTCGCCCATATCTCCTTTTTCGTAATGTTCTGGTAAAATTGCAGGTAGCAGAACAGCAAATGGGGAAAGGAACATAAGCAATATGCTTCCAAGGGCATATCCTGGGGAATAACATCCTACAGCAACTGATCCTATAAGGATTCCGATGACATATTTATCGCTTGAGTCAACCACCCAACTTGAAACATTGCTTGGAATGGTTGGAATAGCAAAAGCAAGCTGTTCTTTTAGGTTAGACCATTTTCCAAAGCTGATTCCAAGATATCTTACTATTAAGAAAGCCATCATAATGAAAACTGCAGCATAACCAGTCAATAGACCAAGAACAACAGTTTCAATATTGTATCCTGCATATGTAAGGTAAATGCTTACAAAAACGCCTATATAACTCTGAAGCACTAGGAATAAGGAATATCTTTTCATTTGCTGGAATGTTCTAAAGTAAGTGATAAGCATAAGGTTCATACATGCAAAGAATGATATTGCAGTTGTAATGTATAATACTTGCATACTTCCATTGAATAGGGAATTTGCAATAGTATTTCCAAATGCTAAAAATAATAAGCAGATTATGACTGTTGATAGGAATGTTAGGCTTATCATTGGATAAAATGAGTCTCTAATCTTCTCTTTATCCTTTTCGGCAGATAAGAATCTTACCATGGTGTATGGAAGACCAAGATTAGCAATATTTGGAACAAGTGCGATAGTTGTATTTACTTGGGCCCACATACCGTATTCTGCTGTGGTGAATGATTTGGTAATGATTGGGATAAAAATAAGACTGCTTAGAGAAATTAGAATATTTGTAATCCCAACTAAACCTATTCTTTGTATAAATCGCACATATTCGCTCATTTGATCACTTTAGAAATTATAAAAAAATAATTATGTAAATAATGTATATTATATATTTTTTAATTCTTCAAATATTAAAGTATTTTATTAAATATGCTTTCATCAAAGCTTTTGAAGAAGAAATCCTTATCATAATCCTTTAGGTTTAAGTCTTCTTCTTTTATATAACTAATTAGCTCCTCACTTCCACTTACTTTTTTGACTATGCTTTTATCTATTAGATCATCAAGATATTCCACTCCAGGAACATCTATGATGAATGTTTTGCAGTTAAAGGCAAGTCCTTCATATATCGCTGTAGAGAATGCCCCTATTTGATAATTGCTTTTTGCAAATAATTCATATAATGGAGGTTCACTTTTATCAATGACCTTAAAATTGTCAAATTCGTTGGCCTTATTTAAATATTCATAGTTCTCTCTCCAGGTTTCATATTCTCCTGGATGTAATTTGTAAATGAAAGTGTAATCATTATTTCCTTTTGAATTTTCACTGTTGCTGTTTAATTCTTTAGCCAACTCATAGGCTAGTTTTGATAAATATTTTCCGATTACTCCTTGAGAGATGAATAGTATTTGCTTTTGGTTTTTATCATTTTCTGCTATTTTCATATATGCTTTGGAGTTTTCCTCAAAGTA
>ONYG01000047.1 GCA_900321995.1 uncultured Methanobrevibacter sp.
CAGTGAAATTTAATCTTACAAAATCTCCTTCTTTAATTGCCATAAATAATTCTCCTATAATCTTTATTATGAAACTAATTACATTTTGAAATATGAAAATATTCTGACTTTCACAACAACTTAAACTTAATCAAATAGCTTTACACTGTTTTTAAACTAAATCTATAGCTATAACTAAAATGTAATTAATAATAAAATTGAATAGTAAATTTTTAAATTTATTTCAATATCAAAATATTTAATAATTAAATATGTTTTTTTAATTAATCAAATATTCATTATATATTTTTGATAAGTGATATTATATAATATTTACTAATAAAATGGGTAATTTATAAAAAATTCTAATAAATAGAAAATTAATTTAAAAAAAGAAAAATTAGTATATCAAATTTAATCAATAACTATATTCTTAACAAATCTTTTACCATTTTCAAAGACTTTTTCTTTGAATTCCTCTAAAACAGACTCATTCTTATAGTTCAATACACGAACAGTACTTGGATAATGATTAATATATTCAGAAATGGTTTCTGCATCAACCCTTGTTTCCAGAATACTCAATACCCTATTTTTAAAGTGACTGCTGAAACCGTATGAAATGGAATCTCCAATTTCAGATATTGATTCAAATGCTTTTTCCTCACGATGATTGATCAATGCATTGGCTAATTTTTCATTGAAGAAATTCAACTTAATAAGTTCATCATAGGATAAGTTATTTGCAGAATCAATGATAGTCTCCTCATCTCTTAAATCATGCAATGGAGCCCTATCTGCATCTATTTCACGTTCCAATATTCTGATTGTTTCACTTGGAAGCATTGATTTAACTGAGTCCAAATTATTTTCAGAACATGCCTGACGAATCAATGTTCCACTAACACCTTCAATACGTGGAACAAAAATAAACTTGTCCTTAAAGTCAAATCCGATTCTTTTCAATGATTTTGAAAATGATACAATTACATAATTGTCCTCCTCCAACTTTCCCTTATAAATTATTTCCTTAGTGTCCATATCAACAATCTTATAAGGTTTTGGAGCTACACCATGACCTAATGAAATTCTCTCCAATATCTTTTCATAACCATCAAAAGGTCTGTAACCTCTTGGAATAAAATCAGTGTTTAATGCCTGAAACATTTTTGTCAGACACAATGAATATTGTCCAGATCCCATGATTCCCATAGGAGGACCTTCAACCACAATATCTGCTCCAACAGCAATGGCTATTTCTGCCCTTGTCTTCCTATGTAAAATATAAGGTAATCCTCTACCACTTCTTTCAAATAATCCAGGAACAACTGCAACGAACAAACCATCTGGAATCTCGGATTTTGCAGTTTTCATACAATGAAAATGACCATTATGAAGTGGGGAATACTCTGTAAAATCTGCAATCAAAGGTCTTGAATTCGCAGGTAATCCATTAGAATCATCATCAAAATCAATATTCTGATTCTTTTTAAAATCTTCAAAATCACTGAAGAAAGTTTTCCTATCTTTCTTTTGAATATCTTTTACAAAATCAATTGAAGGCATAATATATAATATAATTTTAAAATTTATAAAACTATTCAAAATCTTCATCTATGTTTTCTTCAATCCAAAGATTTACCGCCTCTTCAATAGCTTTACTGTACCATTTCGGTTCAAATCTAAACTTTTGAGATGCCATTTTTCTGAATTTATAATCTAAATCTTCATTAATCACAATTGTAACTCTTTTTTCATCACTTGCTTTAGAAACCATATAATCACAACATAAATCTTATAAAATAATTTACTATATATAACTATTTATAAAAAAACAATCTTAAAATAAGTTTTTTTAGAATTACTATAATATATAGTATTCATTAATAAAAAGATTTTCTATAAAGCTTTAAAACTAAAAAATAAGAATAATTATCAATAATTGGCTCAATATTGTAACAATTTCATTAGAAAAATATAATATTATGATGATTTTAAAATAATTAAAAAAAATAATATTAAAAAAATGAAAGAATATTTTAAAATGAAAATAAGAGAAGTAGAAATATAAAAATAATAAAAAATAATAAAAATAATAAAAAACAGCACAGAAAATTGATTGAATATAATTAAAATTACGACTAATTAAATCAATTTTAAATTAAAAACTACTGCAAATATTAACCATTGATTAAAAATAATGAAAAATGAAAATGAAAATAATATATTAAATATATTACTAATATACATCAATTAGTAGAAAAGATTTAAATTTTGAAAAAATGATGAAAAATAAGGGCTTAACTGCTGTAAACCTCATCATTTTCCATAATCAATTCACCACCTACAAATGTCTTAATTGCTTTTCCTTTATATGAAAGTCCATCAAATGGAGAGTATTC
>ONYG01000126.1 GCA_900321995.1 uncultured Methanobrevibacter sp.
TGGTTTTTTATACATTTGAGAATCATCAATAGCTATCCTTGGACAAGCAGTTACAACAAATCCTTCAAGCTCCATATAAGGAAGCAATACATCAGGATTGATATGGTCCATAAGAAGAATAAATGCTTCCATTCCCTCATCTTCAAGGAGTTTCTTTAGTTCTTTAGCCATTTTCATCCTATATTGACCTTCCTTAGAGGATACAATGATTCCCCACTTTTTAACTTCTTGAGCCTTTATGATTCTTGCAAATCGGATTCTTAAAATCCTATCTGCATATCCGCTCATTTCACGAATGTCTCCACTATAAGGATCAATAGCTAAAACTGGAGAGTTAGTGAATAAGTAAATTCCTAAAGGATGGAAATTACCGCTTCCAATGAATAAGTAAACATCTGCACCAAGATTTTTAATGGAAGAGAAGTTGCACCCCAATACTTGTCCTTTCCTTGTGCTTCTTGATGAGCCAATAACAACTTCCTTACCGTTATCCTCTAAAAAGTCAACGATTTCATCAAGCAAATGCAAGTGCTGTGCAGTTGTGGCAATGGCAACCTTAGAATAGTCTTCAAGCATTTCTAAGGCATCTTCTAAGTGTTTCTTAATTTCAATTTGGGCCTTTGCCTCAATGAACATGGTTGGAATGCTGTATTTTAAAGGAAGTGGAGTGTGGCCATAATGAACAATGAAATCTACTATTCCCTTCATTTTCCTATCAGAAACATCACAAGCTCCAAAACAAGGATCAGCAGAAATGATTACATTCGCTTCAGTGTTCTTTTCAATTTCACGAGCAATCGCTACCGCTTGCATCTTAAGCCCTTCAGGAAACTGCAAACCTACATTCTTTACATTTAAAGAGTTTATCTTACGAATAACCCTTTTCAATTCCATATCGTATAATGACATTTTATCAGACAATTCAGTTATTAAAATTATAAAATTATAAAATTCTAAAAATACATAAAGTTCTTAAAATCTTAAAAAAACTTAAAATTATAAAAATTATAAAAATTATTAAAAAAAATAAAAAAGATGATTAAATTAAGGAATCAGCTTCAACCTTTCCATCAACAACATCAAGTTTTACAAGAGTTACAAGCTCTTCTCCAGTATTTTCCTTAACTATCTGTTTACCTTCACCTTTTTCAACAACAACAATGGTTTCAAGTAAATTTACACCAATGGATTTTAATTCATTGATTACAGCTGAAAGGGTTCCTCCAGTACTTACAACATCGTCTACAAGGATAATGTTTTCTCCCTCATGCAAGTCATTAATGTATAATTTGGAAGTCTCATATCCAGTGTGCTTTAGGATTTCGTGTTCTCCTTCCAATCCATATTGTCTTTTACGAATAACAACAAATGGAAGGCCAGTTTCTAAAGACAATGCAGTAGCAATGTGAATTCCCATAGCTTCCACACCTACAATCTTATCGATCTTATCCAAATCTAATCGTTCAGATAAAACTTCAGAGATTTCCTTTAAGACAGCAGGATCAAGTGCTGGTATTCCATCACTTATTCCGTGAACAAAGTAATCATAATCTCCTTTTTTAACAACAGGTGCATTCCTTAATGAATCAACTAATTTTTCAAGCATTTAATATACCTCTAACGAAATCAATGAATTTAAATTAAAAATTTGCTTTTTTAAAACTTTTGTTTAAAATAATTTTAAAAATATTGTTATACACTAATCTATTTGTTAACACTAATCTACTACAATACTTTTAAAAATAATGTTTCACATTCAATAGTTTTATAACAAAAGATAAATAAACTTTTATATAATATTAATTTATACAAAATAGTTAATAAGATAAACCATTAAAATTAAAGTAAATTAAAGTTTACATTAAAAGAACTTTCTTAGAAAACAAAAAGGATAACTGTTTTAGAAAGAAAAAAACAAGAGAGAAGAAAGTTCAAATAAAAATACATTAAAATTATCGGTTTAAACAAAATATCGGAGAAGATATTATGTCCATGTTAGGAAGTTTAGGAGAAAACCTTACAAACACCATGAAGAAGTTAGCTGGAATGAGTGTTATTGACAAAAAGGTTATTAAAGAAGTCGTTAAGGATATTCAAAGAGCTTTAATCCAATCAGACGTAAATATTCAACTTGTATTAAAATTATCAAAAACAATTGAAAAGCGTGCACTTGAAGAGGAGCCTCCAAAGGGAATCACTCCAAGGGAACATGTAATCACAATCATCTATGAAGAAATGGTTAACTTGCTTGGAAGCGAAGCTGCTGAGCTTAAGATTACAGAAAAGCCATTTAAAATATTATTCTTAGGATTGCAAGGTAGTGGTAAAACAACCACAATCGGTAAATTATGTAAATACTTACAAAGAAAAGGTTTTTCACCAGCTGTTGTATGTACAGACACTTGGAGACCTGCAGCATATGAACAATTAAAGCAATTGACTGAAGAAATGCAAATCCAACTTTATGGAGATCCTGATAATAAGGATGCACTCGACCTTGCTGAAAAAGGTCTTAAGCAATTTAAAAATCAAAAAATCATTATCTTCGATACTGCTGGAAGACATAAGAATGAAGAAGACCTTATTGAAGAAATGAATAAGTTAGATAAGATCGTTGAGCCAAGCGAATCCATTCTTGTTATTGACGGTACAATCGGTCAGCAAGCAGGTGAACAGGCCAAAGCATTCTCACAGGCAACAGATATCGGTTCAATCATCATTTCAAAATTAGACGGTACTGCTAAAGGGGGAGGAGCTCTCTCAGCAGTGGCAGAAACTGGCGCACCAATCAAGTTCATTGGTACCGGTGAGAGAATCGATGAATTTGAAGCATTCGACCCTGAAAGATTCATATCAAGACTCCTTGGAATGGGAGACATCAGAAGCCTTATTGAAAAGGCAGAAGAGGTTATTGACGAGGATGAAGCTACTAAAACCATGAACAATATGCTTAGTGGAAAATTCACTCTCGTAGATATGAGAAGCCAATTCGACATGATGAACAGCATGGGACCTATGCAACAGGTCATGAACATGATTCCAGGTCTTGGAGGAAAGATTCCTAAAGAAGCAAGCCAAATGACTGAAGATAAGATCAATTCATTTAAGATAATCATGTCCTCCATGACTGAAGAGGAAATGCTTAACCCAAAGATTATTAAGCAATCCCGTATTCAAAGAATCGCAAGAGGTTCTGGTGTAGATGAAAGTGATGTAAAAGAGCTTCTTAAATACTACAACAATACTAAAAAGGCTATGAAAGGTATTGGACGTAGAGGAATGGGTGGAGGAGCTATGAATAGAATTATGGGCCAATTCATGAAATAGGCCTATAAACCATCTATTTTTATAATTATTGATAATAGCAAAGAAAATTAATTTTCATCTTTTGATTTAATATTTTACTATTATTTCAATTTAAACCATTATTTTATTTTAAAATTTAACTTATTAATTTATTTTAAACTGTTTTTTAAAGAGGAATTCAATTGAATCAAGAAATTTTAAGCAAAGCAGAAAAATTGATTGAATATACAAATGGAAACATTTGCAATCATTGTCTTGGACGTAAATTTTCAGACTGTGTAGAAGGAAATGGCAATAAGGAAAGAGGAGAAAAAATTAGAGAAGCCCTTAATCTAGAGCCATACACAGCAAATGAAGAAAAATGTGCAGTATGCCATGATATCTTTGAAGATATAGACAATAAAGTCCTTGATTTGGTAAATGAAAAGATTGAATTTCTTAAAGTAGAATTTGACACTTTTATCGTAGGCTGTAAATTACCAAAAGAGATTACAGAAAAAGACCAAGAGATAAGCGATAAATTTGATTTTGATGTTGAAATCATAAAAAGGGAAGTTAACAGAGAAATAGGAAAGCTTCTTGAATCAAATCTAGAGCAAAGCGTTAACTTCGATAAAGAAGATGTTCTTGTTATGGTTGACTTTAGAAGAATATTTAAGGAAGATATAGAAAATCCTATTAAAGTCAGACTTCAAATAAGCCCTATTTTTATTGAAGGAAGATACAGAAAACTCATTCGTGGAATACCTCAAACCAAATGGCCTTGCAGAAAGTGTAAGGGAAGGGGATGTGAAGAGTGTAATTTCACAGGCAAGCAATATCCTGAATCTGTAGAGGAACTTCTATCAGAGATTGTTCTAAAACATACAAATGGATATGAAGCTAAATTCCATGGTGCAGGAAGAGAAGACATAGACGTCAGAATGCTTGGAACAGGCCGTCCTTTTGTTCTTGAGATAAAGGAACCTAAAATAAGAAAAATAGACCTTGAAAAGATATCTGAAGAAGTGAAGGAATTTGCAAAAGGCAAAACCGAATATCTTAACCTTAAGTTTACCGAAAGAAAAAGAAAGGCAGAGATAAAAGTATCCTCACCAGACACCTATAAGGTTTATAGGGCTCTTGTAAAGTGTGAAGATGACATTAAGGAAGAGGACTTGGACAAATTGCAAAGCCTCCATATCATACAACAGAGAACACCAATAAGAGTCTCACATAGAAGGGCAGATAAAATCAGACAGAAGGAAGTCAAAAGCATTGAAGCAGAGCTCATTGATTCCAAAACATTTGAAATGATCATTAAGACAGAAGGCGGATTATACATTAAGGAGCTCATTTCAAGTGATAAAGGCAGATCTAATCCAAGCGTAAGCGAAGTTCTAGGCACACAAGCAATCTGTGCAGAGCTTGATGTGATTGAAGTGGGAATAAAATAAAAAAAATATTTATAAAAATACTATAAAAAACTAAAAATATTTCACCATAAATAAAAATAAAAAAAATATTTTTAGAAAATACCATCACCCTCTATTTTAAAGTTTTAATATAATAATTTATAAAAAACATAAACTTTATTAATATCTTAAAATATATAGTTTATTACTATCAAAAATAGAAGATTAGATTATTGCTGAAATCTAGTCACTAAAATTTTTATGAGCAATTTTATTATATTTTTGATATTTTTTCTAACAGCTTATAAAATTTGGATATGTTTTAACTAATTAAACCTACGGTTAAGGCTAAGTCCAAATGGAACTTATACGCTGGCTTTTACAATGAATAGCTAAACCGAAGGGCTATTGATAATAAAAACTTTCTATTATTAGGCTACTAGCTATTTAAAAAGATATAAAATGATGGGTTTTATATTTTAATACACTAATTAATTATTAAAGAGGTATAAAAATGCAAAGATCCAGAGGATTTAAAAGTAGAAGTAGAAAAAAATTGACCAAAAAAACCAGACCTGGTCGTGCTAATCCAATTACAAGAAGACTTCAACAATTTGAAAACGGGGATTTAGTACACATTATCATCGACCCAAGTATCCAAAAAGGTCAACCTCATTCCAGATTCCATGGAAAAACTGCTAAAGTAGTAGATAAAAAAGGTAAAGCATACATACTTGCATTAAAAGATGGTAATAAAGCTAAAGAATTAATCGTTACTCCAGAACACTTAAAATTACAAGAGTGAGCACAATGATTGGGAAAAAAACATTAGAAAGTGAACCAATACCTGCAGCTAAAGTTAAAGAAATTTTATTAGAGTTTGAAGAAAATCACGAACTCAGTTATGAACAAAATTTAACATTGGCTCATGTAACTAGTCTAAATAAACTTTCCCTTGAAGATACTGAAAAATTAATCGAAGAACTTGAAGCTTATATGGAACCTAAACAAGCAATTCGAGTTGCAGATATTTTCCCAAGAGATATGGATGACTTAAGATTAATTTTTGCAAAAGAAAGAAATGCTCCTTCAAACGATGAAATGAAGGAAATTCTTGAAATACTAGAAAAATATGAAATCGTTATTGAAGAATAAGCAAACTTCAATATTTTTCTTATTTTTTCTATTTTTCTAACTTTTACTTTTTTTAGACTTTACAAGACAATTTAAACTATTTTTTTAATCAAACAAACTTTTTTTAACTATTTTCTATTATCAACTAAATTTTTTAAAACTATTTTTTTAATTCAAGCATTTATCAAGTTAAGTTGATTTATTTTAAAGAAATAATAAGATTAAATACATTATTTTAAATAATTTATATTATACATAAGTAATACTTATTAAACAAATTTTCTTAAATAATAAAACTAAATCATTCAAAAAATTGAATTTGCAATAATAATAGAGACTTTAAGAAAATAATAACTCTTTTAAAGAAAAATAATAGAATCTTTTTAAGAAAAAATAGGGTCTTTTAAAGAAAATTAATATCTTTTTAAAATAGCTCCACCAAAATAATACAAAATCAAATCAATAATTCATTTTCAAAAGACCTCCATACAAAACACCAAAATGAATATAATTTTCTAAACAGTGGCCTAATTTTATCCTTCAAAAGAACATACATACAAAACTGCAAAATGAATATAATTTTTTAAATAATACCCTAATTTTATCCATTTTTATTAAAAATATTTATACTATTTAAACTAATATTATTATATTAAACTTAAAAATAAATAAAAATCTTAAACATTTAACATATAATACTAATAATAAAAAGATTAATATTAAATGTTTAACAAATTAATATAAATAAGAGACACTATAAATTATAAAACTTGAAATTATAAATAAAAATTACTTTAAAGGACAATAATTAGAGGTGAAAATATGGATAATCCAAACATTGATAATCCGACTCCAAAAAAAGAAGAAAATGTAATAATATTAGATTATCTTAAATTTGGATATATCAATCCAGAAAGGCCAACTGCACATGGAAAGCCAATTGCACAGGCTATTGGTGTAGATAAATTCACATTAATCGAAGTTACTCCAAAACAAGGAATTGATTTAGAAATACATGACAAAGTTTACATAGGTTCTGGAAAAAGAGATAAGATAAACCGAGTAAAAGGATTACTTGATTATGAAAAATTAACTGCTACAAGCAGAATTGAATTGGAATATGCAATTAAGGAAATCATTTCAGAAAAAGAAGACATTTACATAAAATTCTTTAATGAAATCGACTCCTTAAACATTAAAATGCATAAATTAGAATTGATTCCAGGAATTGGTAAAAAGCATACTCAAATGATTCTTGAAGAACGTAAAAAAGAGCCTTTCAAAGACTTTGATGACTTAAAGAAAAGAGTTCCACTTCTTGGAGATCCTGTTGACATGCTTGCAAAAAGGGTTAAGCTAGAGCTTGACACAACTCAAGTGAAAAGAGGAAAGAAAAAATACTATATGTTTACCCAAGTGCCAAGCAGACATCCTTCCAATAGAAACAAAAAATTTAGAAACAAAAGAAGAAATACTAGAGGAAGGAGAAACAATAACAGAAACAGAAACAATAAAAACAGAAATCAGAACAAAAATCAAAATAGAAAACCAAAACAAGACAGTTCTGATAAGAAAGAATAATCTGTTTTAAAAAAAAAACAATTCTAAAGAATTAAGTATAATTTACTTAATTCATTTTTTACTTTTTTTATAACTCAAAACCCTAAATCAAAATTAGAATTTAAATCTAATTTATAATTGCAATAGATTTTTAAACTAACTATTCTACGATAGGTGATTAATTGTCAGAGAAAATATCATTGGCTAAAGAGACCAAAAGTATACTGCAGGAAAATGACATTAAGCTAAATAAGAACTTAGGGCAAAATTACCTTATCGACGATTTTAAAAGAAAAAAAATCATTAACTATGGCAATTTAACAAAAGAAGATACTGTCTTAGAGATTGGTCCGGGAATAGGAACATTAACTATCGAACTTGCAAAGAAAGCAGGGAAAGTCATTGCCATAGAGCAGGACACTACTATTTTTAATATTCTAAAGAGACGTTTAGAAAAAGAAAACATCAACAATGTTGAACTAATCAATGGAGATGCTGTAAAAGTCGATTTTCCAAAGTTCAATAAGATCGTATCAAACTTGCCTTATCAAATATCCTCCCCAATCAGCTTCAAATTCCTCAACTACGATTTTGACCTTGCAATCTTAATGTATCAAAAGGAATTTGCAGACAGGATGAATGGCAAAGTGGGAACAAAGCAATATTCCAGGCTTTCTGCAATGCTATACTTTAAGGCAGATGTGAAATTCCTAACAAAAGTCTCTCCAGAATCATTTATTCCTTCACCAAAGGTAGATTCTGCAGTTGTTGAACTAAAGCCTAAAGAGAATAAGATTAATGAGGATGACTATAAAGTCTACTCTAAAGTAGTTAAAGCATTATTCCAACATAGAAACAAAAAGGCAAGAAACGCTTTAATCGATTCCAGACACATAATCGGATTCAAGGACAAAAAAGAATTAAAATCCATTTTAAACAACACAGAAGATGAAAATCCAAAGATTAAAGAATTATTGCTAGAGAGAACCATAAACCTATCTCCAGAAAGCATTATGAAACTGTCTATTCTATTAAAAGACCACATCAATTGAGGCAAAAGAATGAAAATGGGAAAGTTTGAAATAGAAACAGATGATTTGGTATATGAACCTTCAGACGACACTTTTCTTTTAGCTAAAAACCTTGAGATCAAAGAGGGCCAAAGTGTGCTTGAAATAGGCACTGGTTCAGGCCTTGTCTCTATGTATGCTAGTCTTCTAACAGACGACATTACAGCAACTGACATTAACTACAACGCTCTTGAGCTTGCCGAGAGAAACTTCAAGCTAAACAATATAGATACAATAAAGCTTGAGTTTGGAGACCTTTTTGAGCCTGTAAAAAATAAGAAGTTTGATGTTTTGCTATTTAATACTCCATATCTTCCTACCGATACTGATGACATTATTGATGATGATTTAAATTATGCATTTGACGGCGGATTAGATGGAAGAAATGTGATTGATAGGTTTTTAAATGAAGCGCCAAATCACTTAAATGATAAGGGAATTATACAGATGATACAGTCCTCACTTTCAGACACTGAAAGGACATTGGATATACTTGATAGCAAGGGATTCATTGCTGAAGTGGCAAAGTCCGAAAGATTTTTCTTTGAAGAGATTGTTTTAATTAATGCCTACAAGATTTGAGAGCAAATATAACTTTTTGCGGGGATAAAATGCCAAAAAACACAAGACATACCACTGAAAGACCACCCCTTACAAAAGACCTAAAAAGTGAAGACTTCAGAGAATATTATTTTTTAAAAGAAGAATTAAAGGATTTTTGTAAAAAAGAAGGGTTGAAAGTTAGTGGAAGTAAAAATCAACTGGAAGAAAGGATTATTTACTATTTAGATACTGGAAAATCATTAGACCATTCAAAAACTATTGAAAATAAAAATAAATATTCTAAGACAAATTTAAACAAAGAGACAATTTCTAAAGAGATCACATTAAATTCCACTTTAGGTGAAAACTTCAAATGTAGCGAAGATAAAAGAGAATTCTTTGAAAGTAAAATTGGAAAAGGATTTAAATTTAAAGTAAAATTCCAAAAATGGTTAAAGTCCAATCCAGATAAGACATATAAAGATGCCATTGATGCATATTATGAAATTCAAGAATCTAAGGAAAAAACCAAAATTGGCAATCAATTCCAATATAACCAATACATCAGGGATTTCTTTGAAGACAATAATGATAAAAAACTTGAGGACGCCATAATATGTTGGAATTATAAAAAAAGCATTAAAGGACATAATAAATATGAAAAATCAGACCTAAGTGCTTTAAAATAGAATAATCGGAATAGAAAATTATAAACCATGTAAAGAATAAGTTTAAGGATATAAAAATCATACATTTATACAATCTAGCAAAACTAAAAAACAAGGGATATTATGAATATTGAAGAAAAAAATTCAATGGAAATAAAAGAGTTTCTCAAGTCAAGAGGAGCGGAAATAGTAGGTTTTGCTAGCCTTGAAAATATTAAGAATGTTCCGAAAGAGTACCCTAACAGCATTCTTATTGGAATTCCAATTGAAAAGGAAGCATTAAAAACCATTTATACAGATGACCAGTCACTATATGTGGAAAACATGAAGAATGTGGCATTAAAGTTAAATGACATTGTTCTTGAAGGAGAGGAATACATTAAGAGCAATATGAATTATAATGCCTTGGCAATGTCTCGTGAAAGGGTTGCTAAGGACTTTAAGAATCTTGCAAGCAAGATTCCACATAAGACAACTGGAACAAGATCAGGCCTTGGATGGATTGGAAGATGTGCACTTCTTATCAGTCCAAAATATGGAGCAGCTCTTAGATTGTCAACAATTCTAACAGATATGCCTATTAAAGTTGGAACTCCAATAGATGATTCCAAGTGTGATGACTGTACAGATTGTCAAGATGCTTGTCCAGTTGATGCAATAAATGAAGTAAAATGGAATTCAAAAAAAGAAAGGGACGAATATTTCGATGCAGAGACTTGCTTTGAATTTATAAAGAAGGAAATGAAAAGAACAAATGGAAAAAGCCTATGCGCTAAATGTGGGCTTGCTTGTCCTTACACTAAAGAATACCTTGGAATAAAAACAGAAAGGGAATTGATAAAAGATTTATAGGCAACCATATAAAAAGCTAATTTTCATTTATATTTTTTGATTAACCCAGCATAACTCAAACTAATTTTCATAAATTTTTGTTTAATATCACTATACTCACAAACTAATTTTTTATATATTTTTGAAGTAAAAAAAAGTTCTATTAGTTAACCCTATGCAATACATAGTAAACCAAAAAAGAAATAATTGAACCCTAAAATTAAAATAGAACTTTATTAACTAGAATATAATAATATTACTTATCAAATGCTCTCTAAATGAATTTATAAGTAATTAAAATCATAATAAGTATTGCAGCAAGTTTATAATGGAGAAATTCTAAAACTCTGCAGGGGTGATGAATATAGCGGTTTGGATGATACAAACTATTATGACTTTAATCATGATGATTTCAAGCATAATTAGTTTGTATCTAAAAATTAAGTGGAGAGAGTAAATCTCTCTGCTTAATTTTATTTTTCCATTCCATACTATATAAATCATTCCATATTTTTATAAATTCAAAATCAATCATCAGGAATAGTGACAAATAATTAAAAAAAATAATGAAATAATTAATAAAAAAAGATATAAAAATTAAAAAATGAAAAATAAGATAAAAATAAAAAATAAGAAAATATAAACTTATTTTAAAAAATAAGCAAAATTATTGAATTTCAGCATTGAACACTAATGCTGCAGGACCTTTCATAAATGCACCAAGCTCTCCATCTTCTTCATAGACATCAAACTCAAGGTCTCCACCAGGCAAGTGAAGAAGCACATTATTATCAAAAAGACCTAATTTTACACCAGCAAGAGCAGTTGAAGTAGCTCCAGTACCACATGCAAGGGTAACTCCAGCCCCACGTTCCCAAGTTCTCATTTTACCTTCGTTTTTGCTGATTACCTCAACAAAATGAACATTGATCTTTTCTGGGAATACTTCATGACATTCAATAGCTGGACCATATTTATCAATGTCTATTGCATCAACATCATCTACAAAGAGAATCGCATGAGGGTTTCCTACATTAACGCAAGTTGCCTTAAAAGTAGTGTCAATCACTTCAAGGTCACCATCCACAAACTCCTCTTCATCTGCAATCATAGGTATTTTCTCTGATTTGAAAGTGGATTTACCCATATTAACTTTAAATAAGACTGGTTGGCCATCTTCAACAGTGATTTCAATTGTTTTGATACCTGATTTGGTTTCAACAGTCATTGTTTCCTTTTCTACGATTTTATTTCTGTAGACAAAATCTCCAAAGCAACGAATACCGTTTCCACACATTTCAGCTTCAGACCCATCTGGATTGAACATTCTGTATCCAATATCTGCCACATCAGATGGGACAACAAACAATACCCCATCTCCACCTACACCAAAGTTTCTGTGGCATAATATTCTACAAGCTTCAGCCTTATCTGCTTCTGGAATTACTTCCCCTTTACTTTCATCAATAATAGGGAAATCATTACCAATTCCATGCATTTTAGAGAATTTTAAACCTTTTAAATCTACCATATTATCACCTTTGATAGAATTTTATTTTAAGTTAAATGCTATTAAGTAGTTAAAATGAATTATCCAGACATATTAGTCTGAATAATACTTAATCAATAATAAAAACTATTCCAAACTTATTTTAGTCTGAATAATACTTAATCAATAATAAAAACTATTCTGGACTTATTTTAAGTGGTCAGGAACAGATTGTTTTTCAAATATATCATCATAAGTTTGTGCTTCACGGATAACAAATGATTCACCATCTTTAACAAGAATTTCAGCAGGAAGTGGTCTTGAATTATAATTAGAAGCCATTGTGTAACCATATGCACCTGCATTCAATATTGCCAAGATGTCTCCTTCCTCAATTTCTGGAAGAGGTCTGTCTCTTGCAAATAAGTCTCCAGATTCACAGACATTACCTGCAACATCAACTTCTTGAGTAGGCTCTTCATTCATCTTATTTGCAACAACTATGTGATGGTAAGAATCATACATTGCTGGTCTGAGCAAGGTGTTGAATCCTGCATCTACACCGATGAATTTTCTGTAGCTTTCCTTTACACTGTTTACTTCTACAAGAATTACAGAAGCGTCTCCTACAATGTATCTTCCCGGTTCAAGGAATAAGGTAGGTTCTCCCATATCAAACTCTTCTAGTTTTTCTTTGAATAAAGCAACATTTTCCTTTGCAAAGTTTTCAATATCCAATAACTCTTCATCAGGAGTGTATGGAATACCGACTCCTCCACCGAAGTCGATGAACTCAAAGTCAATTCCTGCTTCTTGGTGAACTTTACCTGCAATGTTCATTGTAGATTCAATAGCTAATTTGAATGGTTCTGGATCAAGAATACCGGAACCGATGTGAGAGTGCATACCTACAGGTTCAAATCCTAATTCTTTAGCTAATTTGTAGATTTCTACAGCTTCGGTTTCCATAATACCGAATTTACTCATTTCTCCACCGGTAATACAGTGACCGTGGTGACCAGCACCTACCATAGGGTTTACTCTAAAGGATATTTTTTTGCCTTTTGGATCGATGCTTTCAGCTAATCTTTTAAGTGCTGAAACGGAATCGATGTTTAAGATAACATCTTCACCATTTACAAAGCTCATTTCATCGTTTCTGATGTTGTTACCTGTGAATAATATTCTGTCTCCAGAGAATCCCATTTTCTTACAGATATAAACTTCTCCAGGAGATACAGCATCAATGCAGCATCCTTCTTCCTCAAGGATTTTTAAAACAGCAATGTTAGTATTTGCTTTACAAGCATAGAATACTTTAAATTTAGGATAATATTTAGTAAAAGCGTTATAAAATCTATTGTAGTTGTCTCTAATTCTCATCTCATCAATTACATAGACAGGAGTGCCGTATTGCTCTACAAGTTCACATGCATCAGCACCGCCAATATCTAAATGGCCTTTATCGTTTATTTTGATATTTAAATCCATATTTGTCTCTCCAAATACTTTTAATCATAGTCATTAATTACTCAAATAATTATTAAAAATTTAAAATAAAATTAAAAATAAAAATTCAATAATTATTTGAATAATTAGGAATATGATTTTGATAATTTTACTTAAGATAATTTTACTTAATCTTATTTAGCTTTAAGTGAATTAAATATAAATAAAATGATAAAATAAGATTTATCAATAAAATATATGTTTATAAGATTATATAAAATTAATTAAGGAACTTGAATGTCCGACTAAAATGAAATTAAAAAAGATAAAAAATATAAAAAATCTATAAGAAATAATAAAAAATTAATAAAAATTGTAATAAAAAACAATAAAAAGAGAGGATAAAATGACAGACAAAAAGGATTGGGGATTGACTGTAAGAGGATTAGTTAAAAAGGACAATAAGATACTCATTTTAAGAAGACATCCTAAAAGCAGAAACAATCCACACAAATGGGAGCTTCCAGGAGGAAAGGTTGATCCTGGAGAGTTTTTTGACACTGCACTCATAAGGGAATTCAAGGAAGAGACAGATCTTGAAGTTCAAATAGAAAGCTTATTCGAAGTGGTTCAGGACGAATTCATAAGCAGAAGAACCAATAGACCTATCAACACTGTTCAACTGATGATGAATCTTGAGATAATAAGCGGAGAAGTTCAAATAAGCGATGAACATGATGACTTTAAATGGGTTAGCGTAAAAGATTTGAAAGAGCTTTACAATGAGGATATGCTTACTCCTACACTGAAAAAAACCTTAGAAAAAAGAGATTTTGAAATCTAATCTCCTATATTTTTTTAAATTTTTTAAAATTTTATAAACTTTTTAAACTTTTTAATATTGAAAATATCCAATATAATTACTTTTCATTAGAAACTTCTTCTATTTTATCTTCCTCATTTGAAAAATTTAAGTTAGGATGGTCTTTTTCGATTATTGGATATTGGGGATAAGATTCTTTCCTTAAGGGATATCCGAGACCACTTCTAACGAATTTAAATTTTCCAGAAAAAATCAATTCCCCCTCTCTTGAATAATAGTTTCCAAAGAGAGGATAATTTGGACCATAAGATCCATTTGGCACCATGACTCCCTCAAATTTTATTGACCATTTGAATAGAATTCCTTTCCCTCAACCAATCCTTTATAATTGAATACTCCCTCTTGATATTTATTGCCATTTGGATAGTATGATACACCAAACCCTTTAGGCCTGTCAAAAATGGTGTATCCTTCATAAGCCAAATCACCATCTTTTGAATAGAATTTTCCATATATGGAATATTTGTCATAATAAAGCACTTTTAAGATTTCCTCCATAGAAAGTATTGGCGGCGATGCCAAATAATTTTTTATTTTATAGTAAATCTTGTTGACAATATTTATTACAATTACATAATCATTTTCTGCTGATAAATTTTCAAGATTTCTTTCATATTTAAAATTATTAGATTCAAGATAATCTATTAAGAAATTTTCTTTTTCCAAGTTGTTAGTTTCGACTGCATAATCCCCAACTTGCATAATATCACCCCTTTTTCTATATTATCTTCAGAGAATTTCATTCTTCTCCGTTTTTTATCCTGATTGAGTTTCGAAAAACTCTGATATAAAAAAACAAATTAAACCACACATTAAATAATGATTAGGTTATTTATAAATCTGTCCTTTTTTAACATCCAATCATCTGCATCTCCAATACCCGAAAAATTATGGCTATTGTGCCATACATTAAATTATTAAAAAACTAATGGAATAGCCATAAAACCTTCTTTTATCTGTCAAAAACCATAAAGTGTTAATGAAGGAGGCTGAGCTAATTTAAATACTAAAATAGTTAAAACAATTGCAATAATTGCATCACCAAATGTTTCCAATCTTTGTTTTTCCATAAATGATATTTAATCTTTAAAATTTATTAAAATAAAGGTAAGCCCAAACTTACAAGTAATTTAAAAATTACTAATATGTTTTTATATATTGAAACTAAATATTTTAGATAATTAAAATTAAACGGATGAAAGCAGATTAAAAATTTGAAATCACAAACAAAAAACAATTTACTTATTTTTTTATTTAAATTAAAGCCCAATAAATAAAAAACTCTAAAACATTCAATTAAGAAATAATTGAATAACTAAAAAAACTAAAAAAATACTAATTTTAAAAA
>ONYG01000257.1 GCA_900321995.1 uncultured Methanobrevibacter sp.
TAATTGGGTATGATCATATTCTACACCTTCAGGACAAGGATGAACTGTTACAGATTGAACCATATCCACTTTATCAAGTATTCTATCTTGAACTTGATGAGTAATCTTATGAGCTTCTTTAAGGCTCATGTCTGCTGGAAGCTCTATATGTAATGTGACAGTAGCATAAGAACCAAAATAATCCACCTTAATGTCATGAGCATGACAGACATTAGTAACTGAATTTGCTTCATCCTCAATTTGTTGAATCAATTCTTCTGAAGGAATCTTACCCATAATATTGTTTAGGTTATCTACAGCAACATCAAATGCAGTCTTTGCTATCATAAAACCAATGAATAGACCAATACATGGGTCCAAGAAAGGATATCCATACTGAGAAACCATAATCCCAATGAAAATAGCGATTGATGAGAAGATATCTACCCTTTGATGCTTTCCATCAGCAATGATTGCAGGGCTTCTAGCCTTTTCGCCTATCTTAATGATATAATTGCTCATGAAAATGTTAACAAGAATACCGACGAAAGCCATAATTATAGCCATATTGCCAGGCACTGCTAAGGTTCCGCCAAAGAATAGCCTATCAATTGCACCGCTAATTACTTCATAAGCCACTAAAGCTAAGAAAATTACAATTACAAGACCTGAAATAGCCTCAGCTCTACCATGACCTAATGGATGCTCCCTATCTGCAGGCTTTCCAGCTATTCTAAATCCAATATATGCAATTACAGAAGTTGCTATATCAGATATGGTATGAGCCCCTTCAGATACAAGGGCATAACTGCCTGACATTAAACCTACAGTAATGTTTAGAACGGTCAGAAAAACATTTCCAATTATTGCAACACTTGAAGCTCTCTTTCCTAATCGATCCCTTTCTTCTCTATTCATTGTTTCTCCAATAGTATTTTATTTTAAAAAAATAATTTCAGAATAATTGATTTCTAAAATAATATATATGTCTTCAAATAATAATAATTTTCTATTTTTTATTACTTAAGCGAATTTAAAAAAAATAATAATTAGAAAATTTATTTTATGCAAATATCTGTCTGAGGATTAATACTCCAAATCCCTTAAGATATCCATTGCCTTTTCTATGTTTTCATAGGAATTAGCATAAGACATTCTAACATGGTTTTCACCAATTGAACCAAATGGTGCACCTGGAACAGAAATGACTCCTGCCTCTGCAGCCGCTTTAACAAAGTCCATAGGCCTTTCGATTTTTGGGAAAACATAGAATGCTCCTTCACAGTCTACAGTCTCATAGCCCATGTCATTTAGGCTTGAAACAATCAGTTCTCTACGTTTGGAAAACTCCTTAACCATCATCTCAACAGAGTCTTGTGGACCAGTAAGAGCCTCATAAGCTGCCTTTTGAGAAATGGAAGTTGCATTAGCTACACAATATTGATGTATCTTAAGCAAATCCTCACTGACTTCCTCATTTGCAACCATATATCCAACTCTAAGGCCAGTCATTGCATAAGTTTTTGAAAATCCGTTAAGTGTTATTACATTATCAGAGTATTCAGCAGGAGAATAGTTTTTTCTTCCATAGATAATCTTTTCATAAATCTCATCTGAAATAATATAAAATTCATGGTCTGTTGCAAGATCTGCAATTCCCTTAATGTCTTCCTTATCCATTACAGCACCTGTAGGGTTTGATGGAGAGTTGAGGATTATAGCCTTTGTATTCTTGTCTAATTTTTCCTGAACATCATCGACCTTAAGCTTAAAGTCATTTTCCATAGGTGTGTCAACCTCTACAACATTTGCCTCTGCCAATTGAATAACTGCTGAATAAGATAGGAAACTTGGGTTTGGAATCAATACATTGTCGCCCTTATTGAATAAAGCTTGTGCACAAGCGTATAAAGCCTCACTTGCACCAGCAGTGACTGTAACGTTTTCAGGGCTTGTCTTGATATTGTTTTCTTTAGCCAATTTATCTACAATTGCTTCCCTAAGTTCTATAAAACCTTTGTTTGGAGTGTAATGAGTAAATCCATCATCAATTGCCTGCTTCATTGCATTTCTAATGTTTTCAGGAACATCGAAATCAGGTTCTCCAATTCCTAAGTTAATTGCATCAGGATTAGTAACTTCAAACATCTTTCTAATAAGGGACAATTCTATTGATTCAACTCTTTTAGCAGGATCTAACATGATAACACCATAAAATAAATTAAAATAATTGAAAAAATTTTTTGTGAAAATAATAATTTTAACAAATATGAAAAATTATTCTTCATTAATTTAAAAATTATTCTTACTAATATTAAAAATATTTTTTACTATTATATTATTGTTTATAATCATATATATTTTTATTAAAAAATGATATAAAAAAATGATATAAAAAAATTATATTGAAAAGGTCTATTAAAAAAATTATTAAAAAAATAATGAAAAAATTATATTGAAAAGGTCTATTAAAAAAATTATTAAAAAAAGGATATGAAAAAAAAGATATTAAATAAAATCAAGCACAAAAAAGACTATTTACAAGCACCACAATTGTAACAAGCGTCCTCTTCGCACCATGGAGTCTGTTCACCAGTCTTGATCTTTTCATATTCTGATTTTAAAAATTCCTTATCAACGCTTACGTTTATACAGTCCCAAGGCAATTCATCACCAAAGTCATAATGAGGAGCATGCTGCTTCCATTCCTTTATGCTAATCTTTCTATTTATAGACTCTTCTAAAAGTCCGCCTAAGTCCTTATCCCCACAAGACAATACATATTGAATAAGGCCCATCTTAGCACTGTCAAACTTAATGTCCAAACCTTTCAGATCCTTTTTAAGATATTTTATCTTTGATTTTATTGATTTCATATCATAAGTTTCCCACTGCAGTGGAGTATGAGGTTTAGGTATAAGAGGATTAACACTGAACTTGATTGAAACCTTGGCTTTTTTCTTGCTGTTTTTCTTGGAAGCTCCACTATTTTTCTTACTGCCATTAGATAGCGTTTTACTTGAAAGTTCGTCATTTTTAATTGAAGTTTCAGATTTTAAATCAATATTATACTTCATAGAATCAATCTGCTTCATCAAACTAGCAAGTTCTTCAATATCTTCCTCACACTCATAGGGCAAACCGATTAAAAAATATAATTTAATATTGAAACCTAATTCAACAGCATCAGAAATGACTCTGAAAACATCATCATCAGGTATGTCCTTATTGATTCGTCTCCTTAGGCTATAAATTGATTCAGGAGCGATTGTTAATGTTTTAAGTCCACTTTGCCTAAGTGACTCTAAGGTTTCTCTAGTAATTGATTCTATCCTCATAGACGGAGTTGAAACTTGAAAACCTCTTTCCTTAAGCCCTTCAGTCAATTCATTGACTTTAGAGTAATCTGAAACTGCTGCACCGATTAGGGAAATCTTATTTAAGCCAGTGTTTTTTCTTGCAGTTTCAGCCACTTCAAATAGCTGATTGAGACTGGTCTCCCTAAGAGGCCTATACAGATAGCTTGACATGCAGAATCTGCACCCTCTTGTACAGGCTCTAGAGACATTTAGAAGTATTGAATTAGAGAAAACCGGCAAAAAGTCCTTATCATCAGTCTCTGTAATGATAGGACAGGTAATGTGATAAGCGTCAGACATTTCATCAAGAAGTGCAATATCTGTTTCATTATTAAATTCAGAGACATATAATCCTTTAATATCTAAAAAAGAAGATAAGAATTCTGTTTTATTTGCATAATTCTCCTTTTGATTGTACTTATCTAATAAATCATCCAATACAGCCTCAGCCTCACCAACTACAAATATGTCTATAAAGTCAGACAAAGGAAGGGGATTTGCACTTGCACATGGGCCTCCTGCAATAATTAGAGGATCTTCGATAGTTCTATCTTCTCTTCGAAGAGGAATGTTAGCCTCCTTTAAGATTTTCAATAAATTAAAATAGTCCTGTTCATACTGAAGGGAAAATGAAACAATATCAAAATCAGCCAGCGGACTATTTGTCTCCAAGCTTCTAACAGATGGGAAAATGATTCTCTCACAGTAGGTGTCTTCCATTTCATTAATATAATTATAAAGAATTTGATAGCCTAAAGAACTCATTGCAGTTTTATAAACGTTTGGATAAACTAGACCAAACCTAATATCCGCTCTTAATGGATTTTTATTGATTACATTTCTTTCATAAAACATGTTGTTCTTCCTTGGCATTAATATTAAAAATAAATCATTTAACAAATTCATTAATTTAATATAGTTTTTAATTAATCTATTTTAAATTAATATAAAGTTTGTAAAAACAAATATAATAAATTTTACTAAATATTATAAAAACAGATATTTCTATCCATAAGCTGTGATTTTGCACAAAAACACAAAAATGATATTGCATAAATGAAAACTTGTGAAATCACTTCAAAACAATTAAATGCAAATAAAAAATAGCACATTTACACATTGCAAATAAGTATTTAAGTTAAAAATACTAAAATAAGGATTACCTATCTTAAAATTATAAATAAAGTTTTAAACAATATTATTTTAGAATATAAATTGTTTTAATACTCTTAAATCAAATTTACAATATTAAATCAACTTAACAAAATAAAAGCAAACCAGTTAAATGAAAACAATATTACAATATTAAATCAACTTAACAAAATAA
>ONYG01000114.1 GCA_900321995.1 uncultured Methanobrevibacter sp.
CCAAGATAATCGGTTTCTTCAACTTGGTTGCAGTTTGGAAATCCTATAACAAATTCCTTTTGCTCTAAAATATCTGCTAATGTTTTTCTCTTTAATGTTGAATTAATTGCAATCATGACTGCAGGTGGCTTGTGGCTGCACATTGTGGCAAATGCAAGTGTGCAGGCATCTGCCTTTCCATCATTATCATATGCTGAAGCGATTACTGCAGGGGCCGGATACATCATGGCCCTTGGCTTTAAATTTACTTTTTCATTCATTGAATCACATTTTTAAATTTTAAAAGTAAGTTATGAATTAAATCTTTTAATTTTTCTTTTATGGGATTATTAAATTTTTACATTTTTCATGAATTTAACATGTTCTGTATAGTTTTTTAAAACTTCTTCTACAGTTCCTTCATCCTTTATGAGTTTTAATCCTGCATCTTCTGCATATATTGCTGCTTTTGGACCAAATTGTTGGCATATTGCCACTTCACAGTCTCCAATAGCCTTAATGATTTTTGGATTTTGATGTTTGGTATCTGCATCAATTTCTACAGTCCTATGTTCTATGAATTTTGTTTCATCACTTTCTTCATTATATTCATAAACATATAATGAACTAGCTTTTCCAAAATGTAAATTTAAGTCTTCTCCATTGCTTGAAGCGATAGCTATTCTCATATTTTCACCATTTTTATTTAATACTATATATCAATATTTCTATTAGAGTAATATTTATTTAACTTGTTTTTGACTTATTTAATTTTTTAGCACTTTTTACCAGTTATTAAGGTTTTTATTATTTTTATTCCTCTTTCCAGTTATTATAGATTAATGATTCTATTTTTCTATTGTCGTCTTGGTAAGTGTTTTGATTCATGATGATGAATAATTCATCGGCATACTTTAATTCAAGGTCTTCATTTGGAATAAGTGTATTTCCACTTCTAACAACAGAAACGACCATTGCAGACTTTGGAATAGGGAGTTCCCAAATCTTTTGCCCAATGAGTCCACAGTCTATTGGCACAACATACTCCTCTAAAACGCTTTTGCTCTTATCAAAGTCTATTCCCTTATTTTTCTTTAGGAGCCTTAGGAGTAATGTTTCATAAATAGGCTCATTTCCAAGTATTGTTGGAATTATGTATGCAAGGACAACTACAGCTATCATCGCAACAAGAGAGTTTGTAACTCCAGTCATTTCAGCAATCAGAACCACTGCAGTTATTGGAGTTCTAACAGAACTTGCAAACATCGCTGCCATTGATATCATAATGAACTTATATGCAATCAAAGGATTTAGTCCAAATATTGGAATGACTATTGCACTGAATATTGCACCAATGTAAGCTCCGATTACAAGAACTGGATAAAATATTCCTCCTGGAGCACTTGAACCAAAACAAAAGATTAAAAGAAGGTACTTTCCAATTAAAAGAACAATTAAAACTGATAATGGAGGTATGCTCACTTGAATAAGGCTCATCATAGAGTATCCTCCGCCTAATATTTCAGGCAAGAAGAGACCTACGATTCCAGTTACAAGAAACACTATTACGAATTTTGCCTCAAGAGGGAGAAAGCTTAATTTATCCCACATTTCAGATGCCTTTATCATTCCCACATTATAAATGTAGCCTAATATTCCAACAGCTATTCCAAGCACAATCAATAACCAGAAATAGTTTAATGGAAGGTTTAGTGAAGTGAAGGGGAATATTGGGCTTTGTCCAAAGAATATTTTAGAGACTAAATCTGCAACAAGAGCTGAAACCAATCCTACAATGACTATAGATCTGTCAAATCCTTTATTGATTTCTTCAAGTGTAAAAATGAATCCTGCAAGAGGTGCGCTGAATGTTGCAGATAATCCTGCTCCACTACCACATACTAAAAGACGTTTTTCATCTGTTTTTGAGTTTGTTAACTGTTTAGATACTCCTTTTGCAGCCATTGCACCTAACTGTACTGATGGGCCTTCCCTTCCTAAGGAAAGACCTCCAAGTGCAGTCAATGTTCCTGCAGTAAACTTGGCAATAAGGGTTTTCCACCAGCAAACATCAAAATATCCTTTCACTTCTCCCATTACTTGAGGTATTCCGCTTCCTGAACTGTCAGG
>ONYG01000128.1 GCA_900321995.1 uncultured Methanobrevibacter sp.
AAAAAAGAAAATTAAAGATTCAAAATACTAAAATTAAGAGAATTAATCACTTACATCATAGTCATCAATCATGAAATAATCAAATTCCGGATGCAATTCCTTAATCTCTTTCAATATCTTGCCTTTAACCTCTTCCCTATTTGCATCGAAATCAACGATTATATCAAAGGTAATCAATTTTCTATCTTCATAAGGCATAAAACCATGAATTTCAAGAACTTCATCATATTTGGATGCTATATCATACAAGTCATTACGAATTTCCTTATAATCATCATTTCTAGCATATATTCCAACGGTCAATACAATTGAAAATTCTTCATATATCTTATATATCACTTTAGTTGTTAACTTATGAATCTCCAAAGCAGTCAATCCATCATCCACTTCAATGTGAACTGATCCTTCCATATTTTCAGGCCCATAATTGTGCAAGCTTAAGTCATATGCCCCATAAACCTCTGGAAACTCACATATAGACTCTTTTATTTTTCTGCTTAGTTCAGAATCTACCCTTGAGCCTAACATACTGTCAATTGTTTCCCTTAGCATATCTATACTTGCCTTTATAATTACAATGGAAATGATTACTCCTAATATGCCCTCAAGGGAAATATGGAAGAATATTGAAATTATAGCTGCAATAAGAGTTGATAATGATAGGATTGCATCGAAAAATGCATCGCTTCCTGATGCAACGAGAGCCTGAGAATTGATTTCCTCACCAACATTCTTAACATAACGACCTAAAAGGAACTTTACAGCAACAGCAACAGCCACAATTATTAATGAAACTGTAGTGTAACTTGTAACATCCGGATGAAAGATTTTTGGCCATGATTCCATAAGTGCAGTTACACCTGCCCAAAGAACAATAGCTGCAATTATGACAGATGAGAAATATTCTATACGCCCATAACCATATGGATGTTCCTTGTCAGGAGCTTTACCTGCAAGTTTAGTTCCTATAATGGTAATGATGGATGACAACGCATCAGTTAAGTTATTAACTGCGTCTAAGGTAATTGCAATGGAATTTACAAGAATTCCAATAGTTGCCTTAAAGGCAACAAGTATTAAATTAACAACTATCCCAATTATACTTGTTTTTACAATTTTTTCTTGACGTGTCATAAGTAAATATTAGTTTTAATAAGTTTAAATAGTTTGGTATTTTACTTATTAAATTTAAAAAAAGAACTATCAGAAATTCAAAATGGAATGGAGATAAAAAATAAAAATGTTAAAAGTAGTAAAAATAGCAAATAGTTAATTAAAATATATAAATGGATATGTGGATGTATATAACTAACTATAAAAAAGATAAAAAGAGTAAGCTATAATTAAATTAATTATAGCCATCATTAAATTAAAGATTTAATTATAAGTCTACGATTTCAATATCGTAGGTAGCGTCTTCATGAACATCAATCAAGACAGCATGATTGTTTTCAAGAGTACCTGGATTTGCAATGGTTGTAGTACCAACCTTATCTATACAGCAAGCTTCATGAATGTGTCCACAAATGTTAATGCTAGGTTGGAATTCATGAATAGGCTTTTTAACACCTTGACTACCAACATGGTCTCCAGATGGAATGAGGTCTGCTTTAGTGTCATATGGAGGAGCATGAGTAAGCAATATAGTTACTCTAGGAGCGGAATCATTTCCAATATAATCATACTCAGCTAAAAGTTCATATACATGGAGATAAATCTTATCGTCATCAATTTCTCCAGGAGTATTGAATGGAGTAGGGTTAGATCCACCATATCCAAGAAGTACAACATTCTCATAAGCGATTAATTGATTATGTAAACAGAATGCTGGTTTTTCGTCTGGACCGCTTTCCTTAATAGCATTACAGATTCCTGCAGGGTCACAGTTTCCTGGAATAGCAATTACATCAACATCACATTCTTCAACAAGCTCATCAATGAATTCCTTAACGAAACTTAATGGCTCAAATTCAGTAATTTGGAAGTCTGTAATATCTCCAGCAATTAAAACTAAAGGAATATCATCGTTTTCTTTTAAATAATCAATTAATTTTGGATTCTTTTTACCGTGTACATCACTAATTGCTAAAATTTTCATTTTAACACAACCTAAAATTTATTTTAATGCAATTAAATAAACATAATTTTTTTAGAAAGGATTATAACTTATCATAACCTTTCAAATAAATTTAACTATTTTTCATATGCCTAATATAATCCATATTAAGAGAATTATTAAAAAAATAGCTAAAATATGATAAAATAAAAAAATAAATAAAAATAAAAATTAAGATAAAAATATCTTTCCTATTCTGAGAAGAACGGTGCCATCTCTTTTAATGCAGCTTGAATATCTGGCTTATCACCATATAATGCAATGGTCAAATCTGTATCGAATTCCATTATAAGGCCATAATATTCAGCAATTTCCTGCACTCTGTCTTCTGCTATTGGATTCTTTAAAGTAATCTTTGCATAAGAAAATCCTGGAGGTGCGTTAATAAGGAATCTGGATTGGGTATTTGGAGTTTCATAAAGCTTCTCCCCTAAATTAGCCCTATTAAGCTTATCCATCCACTCATCATAATAGTCCTTGCCAATGCTTTCAGCAAAGGATAATAAAATTCCTTGAATTTCATTCAAAGACATCTCAGCCCTTGCCATTTCATTAATCATATCAGGATGAGATGGATCTTTTTTATAAAATCCGATTTGGGATTTTACAAGCCCTAAATCCTTATTAATTTGATTTGGAATCTGAATTCCTTTCTTATGTAAATCAGTAGAAAGGTTAGCAATTACTAACCAAGATTGATCTATAGGCAAGTCACTCATAAATGTCCTTCCAATATCTTTAAAGTTGTGACATTAACTTTTGCATCTGCTTCTCTTAACTCTTTCTTGATTTCATTAAGATTATTATATCTATCTAAGAATAAAACATGGTGACTGCCAGTACCTGTAATGTCCAAAATAGCTATTTCATCATTGTCATCAATTTCATCTCTGCCTTCAATAGCTGCTTTAAATTGTACATAAGGACCATATTCTTCTGGAAGATCTCTGAATCTAAAAATTCCACCTAAAATTGCAATAAACATAATACCTTCTCCAACTTCATTTAATATATTGTTAAGAATAAACTATTTTCCAATGACTGAAACTATTTTTTTACTTTCAACCATCAAAAAACAATAAGATTTAATTTTGAATATAAAACTATAAACAAAGACTTAAAATTTATAACAATTATTATATCTTTATCAAAATTTATGATAAAATTCTAATGCGTTAGTAAATTTTTCATCAAATGTTCTATAATATAACTATTATTTTTATTATATAAAAATATTTGTACAATGTAAAATAAAAAAGAGTAATTATTATTACTATAATGTACAAAATTATGACTTTTTGAATAAAAATATACAAATATTATTTGATTTAAAAGAAACTATTTATATATAGTAAAATAAAATTTTTAACTTTGTTAAATAGAATATTCTAAAAAATATATTTAATTTTAACAAGAAGAATTAAAAAATTCTAAAAAATAATCGTCTAAAAAACGTGAATGAAAATAAGCAAAAAAATAGTATTATTATAAAAAATAGTCTAAAAAGAGTTTGTAAAATATTTAGAAAAAAAAGAAAAAAAGAAAAAGTAGTATAAACTACTTATTCTGCGATTTTTTCGAGAACTGGGGTTGCATCGATTAATTGAGCACCTAAGGTTAACTCATCTGCATCTAATCCCATAGCTAATCCGTATAATTGAGCTAAGTGGAATACAGGGAATGCAAAGTCAGTTCCGTATTTAGCGTTTACTTCAGTTTGTCCTACATCGAATTGTAAGTGACAGAAAGGACATACTTCTACGATAGCGTCAACACCAGCTTTTGCCATAGCGTCGAGTTTTTCTTTGGTGTAGCTTAAGGTTACATCAATATCTCTAGCTCTTAAACCTCCACCTGCACCACAGCACATCATTTTGTTGTCGTAAGGTACGGATTTTGCACCAGTGATTTCGACTAATTCATCTAAGATGGTTGGGTTTTCAGCGGATTCTTCAATACCTACTTCAGCGGTAGGTTTTAAGAAGTGGCAACCGTAGTGTACAGCTACATTAATGCCTAAGTTTTTGGTGAACATTTCAGAAAGTTTGTCAAGACCTACGTCGTTGTATAAAATTTCTGCAAAGTGTCTTACTTTGGTTTCACCTTTGAATTGTTTGTCAGTAGTTTCAGC
>ONYG01000141.1 GCA_900321995.1 uncultured Methanobrevibacter sp.
AATAAAATAAAATAAAATAAAATTGTATGAATTCTAAAAAAATTTTATAAAAATAGATTAAATCAGTATAAAAATTATATAATATATTAGATTTATATTGATTTATTTTATCTTATAATCTAATTTATTCATTTATCTATCTCCACTTTTATTTAATATTTTAAACATAAAGAATTAATTTAAATATCTATACAAACAAATATCTTGATATGAAAATTTTAGCTATTGATGTAGGAACTGGTACAGAAGATATCTTATTATATGACACTGAAAAAGAGATAGAGAATTCAATGAAATTAGTTATTCCTTCTCCTCATTTAACCATTGGACAAATGATTACAGCTAGCGAGTCTGACTTATACTTTGACGGCGTAATCATGGGTGGAGGAAAGATCAAGGATAGATGTCTTGAGCATATGGAAAAGGGATATAAGGTAGTCTTTGAAGAGCTTTCTGGAAAGACCATAAGAGACAATATAGAACAAGTAAAGTCTTATGGATTCGATGTTGTTGAAGAAGGCTCATACAACTCAGAAAACTATTCTAACTACGAAAAGATATCCCTAAAGGATGTGGATGTAGACAAGCTTATAGACATTTTCAAGTCTTTTGACCTTGATCTGGAAGTGGATGAGCTAATCGTTGCAGTTCAGGATCATGGATATAGTGAAGATATGGGAGATAGGGACTTTAGATTTGAAAAGATTAAGGAAAAATTGCCAGAACCTCTACCTCCTGAAACCTTTGCAATGGAAAAGGAAGAGGTTCCTGAATATTTCACAAGAATGCAATCAGTAATCAAGTCTTTAGAGGAGACAAATCCAGAATTTAAACCAGTTCTTATGGATACTAAGTTCGCATCACTTGCTGGCGTATGTTATGATAATGAAGTCGAAAAGCTAAACAGTTTCATTGTTATGGATATAGGAAATGGCCATACTACTGTAGCTTCAATTGAAGACGGTAAAATCCAAGGAGTATTTGAACATCATACTAGAGACCTTACTCCAGAAAGGATTGAAGAGCTTATAATTGCCCTTGCAGATGGCAGCATTAAGCATGAGGATGTTCATGATGAGGGAGGCCATGGCGCATTTGCCTTAAACCCTATCAGCAAGATAGAAAAAGTGGTTGTTGCAGGTCCGAAAAGGGCCCTTATAGAGAAAACCAATTTGGATTATTATCATGCGGCTCCAGGTGGAGATGTGATGATGACTGGTACAGTTGGCCTTGTAAAGTCAATGGAGTATCTTAGAAAAAATTAACCAGATTTATTTTATATCTTGTATATTTTTTTAAAACAAAATAAATAAAATGGTTTATTGTTTTCTTATTTTAAGACCAATGAATCAATTTTTATTTTTTTCTATTTTTTTATTTTTTTCAATTTTACAGTAACTTTTTTTAGTTTTCCATAGTGATTTTTTTAAATTTCCATACATCTATTTTTTTATTTTCATACACATTTTTTTATATTTCCATACACTTTTTTGTATTTTCTATACGCATTTTTGTATTTTCTGATTTTCATTAAATCCCTACCTTTTAATTTATAGTTTTAGTCTATTATACGTTATAACTTATAACTTATAATATTATATTTTACATGTATTTTTTATAATTCTCACTAGAATATATTGAATTTACAAACTCCTTAATAATAGAATAAAAAAGATTTATAATAGATTAAGATAAAACTATATTTATAATTTATTTAAACTTAATAAACAATAATTTTTAATAACAAGAATTTATTCTATTAACTATAATTTTTAAAATCTAAAGAGGACTAATATGAAGTTTGATCCACATATTCACAGTGTTTATTCAGGGGATGCTCGTTCAGAACCTATTGATATCCTTATACAAGCTCAAAAAATCGGACTAGATGCTATTGCAATAAGCGACCATAATGAAATATTGGGCTCCAGACTTGCAAGAAGCATTCCAGGAGACATAATCGTTGTGCCTTCAATTGAAATATCTACAGAAAAAGGCCATATGTTAGGTTTGGGTGTGGATGAGATTATTCCAAAAGGATTATCTGCTGTAGAAACTGTAGACAGAATACATGATGCAGGTGGATTAGCTATAGTTCCTCATCCATTCTCATATTATAGGCATGGTCTATTTTGCAAGGTGGATCCTAACTTATCTGTAGATGGTGTCGAAACTAAAAACGCAAGATTTATATTTGGATACTCAAATAAACAGGCTGAAACATTAGCTAAAAAGAATCGTCTTGCTACCTTAGGTTCCAGTGACTCTCACTTTTTAGAATCTATTGGAGATGCTTATACAGAAGTCAACACTAAGGGAAATGACTCTGTAGATGGAATATTGAAAGCCATTAAAAAAAGAAGATGCAAGGCTATGGGTCATGGAACCAGTAATTTAATTGTTGGAAAGGAAGTCTTTGTAAAAAAAGTTCTAAGACGCTATCCAAAAAGAGACGAATAATTAATTATCGAATTATATTATGTGGAATAATTTTTTCTACATAATTTCTATTTTTTTCACTAGAATATTTTTTCCATATTCTTAATATTTTTTTATTTTCACTACACTTATTTTTTATATATTTTATATTTTTTTATTTTCAATAGAGTTATTTTTTTTTTAATAGAATTTTATTATTTTAATTTCACAAGAATATTTTTTTTTAATAGAATTTTATTATTTTAATTTCACAAGAATATTTTTTTACAATAAAATTTATTTTTTTTCTCTATGAACAACTTTTCAAAAACTACACTTAATTTTTTTTTTAAAAAAAATTCAAATTAAAATATTTAGAAAATAAATTAGTAAAAAAAATTTAAAAAAATTATTAAAAATTCCAAACTATACTCCTATAGCCATAGTCAAAAAGTTTCTCAATCCAGGTGCCAATCCTAATACAAATACTGTTAATTTTAATAGACTTTTTATGGTTTCGTCATCGAAATATTGATCGATTATGTATAATACTGCAACGATGACTATAATCTTCATAGGAAACATTGTGAGAGATGTATCAAATAATTGATATAGGCCATTTGCTAAAACATGCTGTTCTGAATAATTGAAATATTCTACAGCAATAAATGTTGTTGATGCATCGAACAAATGTGCAGATATGATTGATAGATTTATTTTGTCCTTGAAAAATTCTATGAAATATGATAGTCCAATAAAAACCAAACTTGTTGCTATCCATGTGATGATGACATATGCCATTGGATGAAAATTCAATCTTGGAATTAGAATTATGTTCGGTATTAGAAGAACAATTCCTATAATGGATAGGGTATGGCTGTATTCAATATTTTTCTTTCTGTATAAGAAAAGTGAAAATAGGAATGAAGCTATTGTCACAAGCCCTATAAGTATGTATAGTCCCGGAGTTATCAAAAATACTGTTTTTGGATAAATCCCATTATCTACAAGTGCACGTATTAGCGATCCAAGAAAGATGAAAGGTATGATTGGATATAGTATGGATAGAGGGTCTATCTCTATACTCTTGAACATTTTTATTATTGCTAAAATAAAAAGAAGAAGAATTAAAGTGTAGACAACAGTATTGAATATGGTGTATCCTGAAAAGAATGTGCTTTGGATAATATCTGGCAGAAAACTGTCTACTGTAGCCATTTAATCACTTTAAAATGTTTCTCTTAGTTCAATGATTCTGTTTATGGAGTTGATGACTGCAACTACACTTGATAGTATAATGTCTTCCCTTGTAGCTCTTCCTGTAGTGTTATTGCCTCTGTCATCTGAAATCTTTACAAAGGTTTCAGCCAATGCATCTGTACCGCCAGTAATTGCCTCAAGCTTATATTCATCAAGGCTTATGTTTACAGTGTCTTCCACTAGGCTTGTTATTGCTTTAATTGCAGCATCTATTGGCCCTACACCAATATGTGATGTTTCCATAATTTCTCCATTAAGGGATATTTTCACAGTTGCAGTTGCTGATACGGATTCTCCTGTCATGACGCTTAATCCAAGCAATTTTATGTATTCGTTTTTGCTTGTACTGATTTCTGTAAGTATGATTGAATTTAGATCGTTGTCTGTAATGACCTTACCCTTATCTCCAAGAGATTTGATCTGTGTGAATATGTGGTCGAATTGCTTATCGCTTAACTTTATGTTATGCTCATCCAATTTGGATTTGATTGCAGCATGTCCTGTATGCTTTCCAAGTGCGATTGTTCTTCTGCGCCCTACCATTTCAGGTGCAATTGGCTCATATGTTGATGCATTCTTCAGGATTCCATCTACATGTATTCCTGATTCATGTGCAAATGCATTATCACCTACAATCGGCTTTGTTGGAGGCATCTTAATACCTGTAATGGTGCCGACGAAGTTGGAAGTGTCATACAGCTTTGTTGTATCCACATTTAAGTCGAGTCCATATGCAATCTTAAGGGTTACTGCAAGCTCTTCAAGAGAGGTGTTTCCGCTGCGCTCACCTATTCCATTTATTGTACAGTGGGATTGGTTAGCGCCTTCCTCTAAACCTATTATGGTGTTTGCCACTGCAAGTCCAAAGTCATTATGGAAATGAAGGCTTATAGGAATGTTGATTTTCTTTCTAAGTGTTCTGATTAATGTTCTTGCGGTAGATGGCACAAGTATGCCTACAGTGTCTGGAACGTTTATTATGTCGGATCCTGCATTTTCCACTGCCTTATAGAATTCGATGAGATAATTCAATTCGGTTCTTGTAGCATCTTCAGCTGAAAATTCCACCTTAAGGCCATGGTCCTTAGCATATTCCACCATTTCTATGGATTGATTTAGAATTTCATCCTTTGTCTTCTTTAGCTTATAGTCTCTATGAAGAGGGGATGTTCCTATAAACAGATGAACATAAGAAAGATTTGAGTCTATAACAGCATCTATATCCTTTTTGACTACTCTTGCAAGTCCGCATAATTCAGAGTTAAGTCCAAGCTTTGCTATCTCTTTTGCAGCTTTCCGCTCACCGTTTGATGCAGTAGGAAAGCCTACTTCAATAGTGTCTACTCCAAGAATGTCTAACCTTTGGGCTATCTTGATTTTTTCATCTACTGTCAATGCAATTCCTGGAGCCTGCTCACCGTCACGGAGAGTTGTATCAAATATCTTAATCTCCTCTGGCAGGTTCAATTCCTTCTTATTCTGTGCCATGTTTATTGCATACATTTTGTCCCCAACTTTCTAGTTATAAGCTATTAAATTTCTTATTTTATAAAAATCACTTTTTTTGATTAATTATTGATTTTACATATCAATTTTTTGATTTTTTAATCTTAATCTTGTATATTATTAATATTTTTATCTTTATTTTTTATTTTATATTATATTTTTTATATTTTAGAATTGCATTTGATTAAATTTTCAAGATATAATCTCACATTTTTATAATCGCCATTATTAAAAACTTATCCCTATTAACTAATTATTTTTCTAAATCTCTTTATATATTAGATTATTTTTTCAATATTTAGGTATAACTAATTATTTTCCTATTTAACTTATTCTTCGTTAGTATTTTTTAAAAAACTTTTTATATTTCTTAAAATAAATAATTGAATATTGATTGCATTGGAGGCGTAGTGATGACAGATGAAAATATAGTTTATGTTGGCAATAAACCAGTAATGAATTATGTTCTTGCAGTGGTAACTCAAGTGAACAATGGTGCAAATGAGGTTTATTTAAAGGCAAGAGGCAGAGCAATAAGTCGTGCTGTAGACGTTGCTGAAATTGTTAGAAATCGTTTTGTCACTGATATAGAAGTGGGAAACATTACTATAGGAACAGAGGAAGTTAGTGATGACAGCGGTGTTACTAATGTTTCTATAATTGAGATTCCTTTATTAAAATAACTTTTTTATTTTTAATTTTTATAAAATATCCTTATTTTATGTTTTTCATATGTTTAAATAGATTTTTTTATTAATCTAATCATATTACTTTATTTTATAGTAAACCTTTTTTTCAGTAATTGTCTAAAGAGTTTTGATAAGCACCTTCCAATTTGATGTAAGGCTCTGCTCTTTTTATAACGACTCCTAATTTTTGAAGGTCTTCCAGTTTCTTGAATGGCATCTTCTTTCTTATGCTAATTATTCTTCTTGCTGATTTTGGACCGATTCCTGGAACCCTTATTAGTTCCTTAAATGGGGCATTGTTTATCTCTACAGGGAAAATGTCCATCTCTCTTGCTGCAAGTATCTTAGGATCTTCGTGAAGTGATAACTTATCATCCTCATCAAATACAAGTTCCTTGACCTTAAACTTATAGTCATTCAATAGTGCATCTGCATGGTATAGTTGTGCAGTTCTGTCTGTATTGCATGCCTCTTTCTTTTCAAAATCGGTTCCTTCTACAGGTGAGAATGCACTGAAATAACTGCGTCTAAGGTCTGCTTTTCTATATAAACTATCCATACGCTTAAGAATATCTAAATCGCTTTCATCATTTGCTCCAACGATTATTTGAGTGGTATGGCCTGACCTTGCAAAGTCTGGATTCTTCTTGCCAATCTGATGCATCCAGTCTATTCTTTTTAAGATGTCCTTATTGTAGTCCTTTGTTGAGGTTATCTCACTAAGGCCATCCTTTGTAGCCGCTTCAATATTAAGGCTGACTCTGTCTGCAAGGCTCATGGCTCTTTTTATTGAATCCTTGCTTGCTCCTGGAATGATCTTCAAGTGAATATAATCCTGATATCCATAGTCCTTACGCAATATTCTTGCTGTCTCTATGGTTTTCTCCATAGTGTCATCTATGTCATGAGATATTCCAGATGATAGGAAGAGTCCGTTAACATATCCGTTGTTGTAATAATGCAAGAAGACCCTTGACAATTCTTCGGGACTAAGTTCAAGACGAGTGAAGTTGCGCTTGCTTTGGTTTATGCAGTATTTACAATCATTTTTACACTTATTGCTCATAAGTGTTTTAAAAAGAGGTATTTTACATCCATCGTGGCCTGTTGCATGGTATATTCCAGGCAAATTAACTTGAGAGCTCTTGCTATGACTAACATAGTCGCATAAGTCGTACTGTGCTGAATCTGCTAAAACCTGCATCTTTTCCATAGTTGACATTTCTATTCCTCAAATTAATTTACAAATATTTTACAATATAATTTAATATGTTTACATCTATTTTTTTATATTTATTTATATATTTCATATTCCTAATTTTTTTATCTATTTATTTTATATTTATTTATCTAATTAAAATTATTTATCAATATTTTATATCAAATTCTTTTTTTAGTATTACTATTTTTTTTAAAAAATCCTTATAATTATTATTTTTTATTTAATTCAATTGTATTTTACTTATACATAATCTAACCATAAGAAACTTTTATATAAATAATTAAATAATGTAATATTATGAAACTCGTATTAGCTGGAACAGGAAGTGCAGTGGGAAAGACAACAATTTCCACAGGAATAATGAAAGCACTTTCAGATGAAAATGTTCAACCATTTAAGGTAGGTCCTGACTTTATTGACCCTTCATATCATACTATCGCTACTGGAAACATTAGCAGAAACCTTGATTCCTTTTTCATGAATGATTTTCAAATTGTCAACTCTTTTGAGCGAGCATTAAAAAAATCAAAGTCAAACATAGGAATCATAGAAGGTGTAAGAGGCCTTTATGAAGGAATCAGTCCTATTGGCGATACAGGAAACACAGCTTCAGTTGCTAAGGCTCTTGATGCTCCTGTTGTACTTCTTATGGATTCAAGAAGTTTAGTCAAAAGTGCAGCTGCTGTTGTTCTTGGATTCAAAGCACTTGATCCACAAATCAGAATTGAAGGAGTCATCTTAAACAAAGTCAAAGGTCCACGTCACTTTAAGAAAGCTAAAGAATCTGTAGAAAAACTTGCAGATGTTCCAGTTATAGGTGGTATACCTAGAGATGATAAGATAACTGTTGAAGAAAGGCATCTTGGACTTGTTCCTGCTCTTGAAAAAGACAGAATCACTAAAAACATCAATCTTTGGGGTGAAATTGCCCAGGAGCATATAGACTTGGATGCGTTAAAGGAGATTATGAAGTCTAGCTCTAAATCTACTGTAAAGGACAATCAAAAAATTGCAATTGAATCTCATGAAGATGATTTTAATAAGGAGCATAATGATGCATTAGACCTTAAGGTTACAAACGATTCCAAACCTGGAGAATTATGGAAAACCGGAAACAAATCAAAAGTCAAGATCGGTGTTGCAAAAGATGAAATATTCACTTTCTACTACCAGGAAACTCTTGAGTCCCTTGAGGATAATAATGCAGAGATAGTGCCATTCAGCCCTTATAAGGATGAGCACCTTCCAGATGTTGATGCCTTATATATCGGTGGAGGATATCCTGAAGTCTTTAAGAAGGATCTCTCTAACAACAAGTCTATGCTTCAAGACATTAAAAAGTTCCATGAGGATAATAGGCCTATCTATGGTGAATGCGGTGGTTTGATTTACCTTTCCAAATCAATTGATGGCTTAGATATGGTTAATGCAATTCCTTACTCATCAGAAATGACAGATAGGGTTCAAGGATTAAATTATATTGTAGCAAGGGCTAATCAAGACAATCTTATTTCCAATGAGGGAGATATCTTCAGAGGCCATGAGTTCCATTATACAAAACTTAATATAAACGACACAAAAGGCCTTGTCTTTGATGTTTTAAGAGGAAGAGGAGTCCTTAACAATATGGATGGAGTTAGAATCAAAAACACTCTTGCAAACTATATTCACATTCATGCCTGTTCCCATCCTAACTTTGGATATAATTTCACTAGCAATATTGCTGATTTGGATATTTAATATCTCTCTAATAATATTCTTGATTTGGATATTTAATATCTCACTAATAATATTCTTGATTTGGATATTTTATATCAATATTTCTAATTTTTATTCAAGTTACTATTTTTCTTTTATTCTTTTATTCATTTTTTCTTATTTTTCTTATTTAATAATTGAATATCCAAACCACTAAAAAATTCATTTTTTTAGTATATTGTAGAAAAATTTTGATATCCTTTCAAAAAAAGTAATACTGATTTTTTTCTCCTGTAACTTTTTATCATTTTTTTCATCAAATTTTTTTAAAATTTTCTATTGTATCTTTTAAATTTTTTTCAAATTCTCCTTTTGAAATTCATCAGCTTAATATTTTTTAAAATTTTTTTCAGGATCGTTCGATTTGCTGCTGATGAATTTTGAATTTTTTCACTTTTTTTAAAATTCTTAAAACTTCTTCAATTCTTTTAAATCTTGAGTTTTTTTATTATTTTAAATAATAATTATTATAACTATTTTATTTGATAATTTAAGATTCATACAATTCTATTTCTATGTTGACTCAATGATGTTATTTTACATATTTTTTGCATTAACATTTAACTCAATGTTATTACATGATATATTTCTATACATTAATGTACAATAATTTATAAAAAAATCAGTTATTTTTTATTAAATTATTACTCCATATATATGGACCAAATAGGCCTTTTTTTGCTTTTTTGTAAGATGTTATTATCAAGTGCTGTTTATGAGTTTTTGATGAGTCATGATTTTTATCTTTTGCATCATCAAATTTTTCACTTGAAACAGTACTTCATCAAAAAATCAATTCTGTATAGTACAAACAAAATGCCATTAACTCAAAAAAATTCTGCTGTAATGTCATGTCATTGTCAAAGCATAGCAATAAAATTTAATGAATTTTCACATTATTCCATATCAAATCAAATTTTTTTTCTATTCAATTTCCCTGTAACTCATTTGTATATTGTCAAGTCAATTTTCATATTCAATGAGTTATCATATCCTCAGTATAAAATTTCTAATAATGATATTAAAGGCAAGTATATATAAAATGATTTTCATATATAATAATAGACGTATAGTTGTATAGATTTGTATTAAATCTTCTTTGAGGAATTGTTATGTTAGAAAAAGAAGTCAAACAATATAAAAGGGGAAACAGTTTCACTTACCGTATCGACCTTTCCAAAAAGGATAATTTTGAAGGTGGAGAAAAAGTAATGATTCTTAGATTAAGTGAATATGAATCTTACCTAGACGAGATCGATGATTTGAAAAATCAAATAGAATCTAACAACAGAACCATTTCCGACTTAAAGGAAAGTCGTAGTGAAGCTAACTCCAATGTCAATAATGTTATTGAAGATCATAATAAGGAAATAGCAGAGAAAAACCAAGAGATTATGGACTTGATAGATGAAAACAAGCAAGCCATACAGAAATGCTATGACATTATCGAAGAGAAGGATAAGCTTCTCACCCAAGCGAATGAAGAGATTAGAATTGAAAGGGAAAAAACTGACAATACCAGAAAGCAAGCTCAGGAAGACATTCTAAAGGAAAGGGCTAGACATGATGAAGTTGTTCTCGAAAAGGATAAGCAATTGAATCTGGTAAATCAGCAGCTTCAAGACAGCCTTAAGGAAATCGCTTATAAGGATAAGGTCATTACTGTTGACAGGCTTCTAATTGAAAGGTATAAAAATAGAGGTTTCTTGGATCGTCTACTTAACAGGATTCCTGATGATAGCGATTTAAAAGTAGATGAAGCTAAGGAAACTTATGTACTTGAAACAGAAACCAAAGAATAGTTTTCCACATCCCCTAGGTTAGTGGAAGAATTTCTACTATTTTTCTTTTTTTATTTTCTATCTTTTTTTATACTTTCTTATTTTTTTCTATCTTTTTTTATACTTTCTTATTTTTTTATTTTCTATCACTTTATTAATTTTTATTTCTATGTTTATTTTTTATTATCATAAATTCACTGCATCTTCATTGACATTACATATACAATTAATCAGCTAAATCTAATTTTTTTTTTAAAAATTTTCTAAAAGCTAATGCTAATATCATCATAACCTTTGTTAACTCATTTTATATTCATTTCATATCAAATTCATCTACAATACTCCTTCAATCGAAATTTCTTTAATTTTGTAACTCTTAGACGTAAATTTCAACTGTAAAATGAGTTATTGTGATAATAACATTTTTGAATTTTTAAAATTTTTGTATCTACTTGAGGTGGATTTCAAGTGTAAAAAAATAAAATTTTTCAAAATTTTTCATTTTTATGATAATATCATCACTAAACTTTGTTAATTTCATTTCAATATCATTTTGTAAACTATGCAATGTCATCACTAAAATGCTGTTTTTTTCAAATTTTTTCTTTAAAAAATGATATTATCATGGTTTTTTATAGTAATTTGTATTACTTTTATATTTTTTGTTTTTTTGAAGTAGATCTTCCATTAAAAATTCCCTGATTTCTTTTTAAAAAATTTAATTTTTATTTTCATTGGAAATTATTTTTTTTAAAGATCAATTTTTTTTTAAAAAAAATCTACAATATATTTTCTCTCCACTACATCTATTTTTTATTACTCAGATAAAACTTTTCTCCTTTTAATTTATTTCTATTAGATGAAACAATTTATATATTAATATAGCCTAAATATTATTTATAATATGATTTAAATGATTAAAATTTCTTAACTCATTTAAGAAAATTTTTACTTAATATTAACTGATTTAAGTGTTCTTAAGTCATCTTAACAGATTTAAGTGTATTAGATTATCTTAACTGATTTAAGTGTATTAGATTATCTTAACTGATTTAAGTGTTTAATCTAGTTAAAAAATTAGGAGATATATTTATAAAATTTTTTAATTCACTCAAAATATATTTTCACTTTAATTTCTTACTTTGAAAATTTATTTTCTAAATGTAAAATTTATTTTAGATTAAATTTTCTTGCTTTGAAAATTATTTTCTATTGTAAAATTTGTTTTAGATTTAATTTTTCTTGCTTTGAAAATTTATTTTCTCGATTTAAATTTTATTTTAGATTTATTTTCTTACTTTGAAAATTATTAAAAATCTCTAATCATGGGATTGAATATTTTTAAATCATAGGACATTGAAAAATTGATTTTTCATTGATTTTTCAAATTATATTTACAACAGCTTTTTGCTGTTTTAACGATTAAAGCAATATTTATTGTTTTATGGTATATCCTAACCAACTTTATGGTTGTTTTAGGAAAGGAGGAATTTACTATGTTAAAATCGAATAGTAAAAGGATATTTGTCTTTTCCTTGCTAATTTTGATTTTGCTATCTCTATCTGCTGTAAGTGCAAGTGAAGATAGCCTCACTGATACAATTAGCAATGATCAAGTGACAGATGTCGATGTGTCTGTAGACTCAAGTCCTGAGTTAAATTCGACTCTGGATTTAGAAGTAAATTCTACGGATACTCCTGAAGATGAAAATATAACTAATTTAACTAATAATATTAAGGAAATCAGCAAAGAGACAATTACCGAAGATGATTCTGTAATTGAGAATCTTGAAGAAGAAATAGACGAAAAAGTCAAGTCTTCAATTCTTTCTGCTGATGGTGATGAGATATTATATATAAGTCCTACAGGTAGTGCCACTGCTTCTGGAACACGTGATGATCCTTTAAATAGCATCAATTCTGCCTTAAGCATGTTTACAGGAGATGGCAGTCATACAATAGTTGTGATGGATGGGACTTATACAGGTCTGGATAACAGCCTCGTAAATAGTGATTTGGATAATCTGAATATTATCGCTGATGATGGTGCTAATCCACTATTTAATTTATATTATTCCTACGGTAATCCATTATACTGGGTTTTAAGCGGAAATAATATACATTTGGACGGATTGAATTTTGCTTGTACTAGTACTACTACCAGTTCTTACGTAGATGGTCAAACTTATTATTTTGCTGTCTTAAGATTTGTAAACTCTACAAATGTATTGGTTGAAAATTGTGCTATGGATAAGATCGCGCCTTATAAGTTTAACGTTACCAATTCAGATAATGTTTCATTTAAAAACTGTAGTTTTTCAAATTCTACTTCCTCATATTATATGTTTGCCAGTGAGAATTCCAATTTCACTATTGAGGATTCAAACCTAACAAATATAAGTACAAGTAGCATTGTCAATTCTACATTTAAGTTAATAAATAACACATTTTCAAACATTAACAACTCTAATCTGTTTAATGTCAAGAATTCTAGCGCAGAGATTATTAACAATACAGTTAAGGACAGCTATTTCTCAGGAAGTTATGGCTTTTTCCAAATCAGGGATGATATTGAAACCAACATAAGCTTTGTAGGAAATAATTTCACAAACTTAACCGGATATGATTTGATTAACTCAAATTCCAATCAGCATGTTCCTAGAAACATTGTCATTGCAAACAATAGCTTTAGTGATGTTCGTTTAGGAATCAATGCTCAATACGCTAACTTAACAGTTGAAAACAACACTTTTAAGAACATGTCTTCCAGTTCAAATAGCTACCCTACAGTATTTTCCCAGTATGGAAACCTTAGCTTTAAAAACAATAACTACACTGATTCCAGTTCCCTAATTAGGGTTTATTACAGCAACGGTACCATTGATAACAATAATTTCTTGAACAATGTGCCAAACTATACAGGAATAATATACTCCTATGGTTCCAATTTGAATATTTCTGGAAACAACTTTACTAACAATAGCGGAAACAATAATTCAATCAGCATTAATAATGGAAATTACACTATTAATGACAATATATTCAAGGACAACAATGGATCAGGTCATGAAGTATATGTTTCATACTACGACACTAATTTGGATTTATATGATAATGTCTTTAAGAATAATACCGGTGTGAATGGATCTGTATATCTAATGGGAAATGCAAGCGTTCATAATAATAACTTTACACACAACAACGCTAGCCTAGGTGCAGCAATATATATAAATTATAATAATAGTTGGAATAATTATTATAATAATTCCATTAAGGTTTATGATAACAATTTTGATTCCAATAATGCATCTTACGGTGGAGCAATCTATTATGTGGATTATTATTATGACTCTGGAATAAAAGACATCTATAATAACACATTTACAAATAACACTGCTCTTAAGGGTGGTGCTATATTTTCAAACCAATCTAAAAACGCTACATTCGAAGGAAACGAATTTATAAACAACAGCGCTGACATGGGTGGAGCTATCTATATTGACTATGAATACTATTCAAACAGTTTCAGATATAATAACTCTAACAATGCAATTAAGGACAATAAGTTTATAGATAACACCGCTCAAAGTGGTGGTGCTGTAGTATTCTACACAACAAACAGTACAGTTGAAGGAAACGAATTCATTTCTAACAATGCTACCCGCTATGGCGGAGGGGCATTGGTTACAAGTGGAAACAACACT
>ONYG01000261.1 GCA_900321995.1 uncultured Methanobrevibacter sp.
GCAAATACAGTTGTAAATCCAAGGTCCCTAAAGAATTCATTCTCTATTGGAAAATCATGCTTGACCTTATAGGAGACCTTTCTATAATAAGGCTTGGAAAATCCTTCCTTTTTAGTGAATCTGTCTAAGATAGCCATGTCTGGAACATTTGCATGGAAAAGCTCATTGCTGGAGGATGTCTTAGATATTGCAATGATCTTGCCTTTATTTTCCAAAAGATATTTCAATGCAATGAGATTTTCTAAACTTTCCAGATATCGAATTAAAGCATACTCTTCAAGTTCCTCATCCTCAAACAAATCCTTAAATTCTTCCTTATAATTGAATGATGACACATTAGGCCCTAAATCATTTATGTGATTCTTGATTTTCTCATAAACTGCATCAATAATCTTATCCTTTTTCTCTTGTGAAATGCCTTCGAGAGGAGTTGGCCTAATCAAATCACCCATGATTGAACCGTCATCCATATAATAGTCGATTTTATAGTCTCTAAAAGTCTTTAATGCTGTTTTAATCTCAAAGATGCTCATCATATTACGCAATCTGTCATCTATGAATGATTGATGAGGCATAATATCCAATTCAACAGACTCAACTGTAGAAAGCTTAGACTCTGTTTTTGAAGGGTTATAAATAAGGGATTCTGCTGCAACTGCGTAAAAGTTAAAGTTTAAGTATTTCTTCTTATTGTAACTTCCATCACCTGCTGCCAAAACATGTTTAGACTCTGATGGAACTATATCCACTTCATTCCAATTTTCATCCAAATCAATTTTGCTTTCAGAAAGTTCTTCAATAGGCTCGTTCAGCTTGCCCTTTTTATTGATAGCTTCTGTATATAACGAATTTAACATGATAAAACCTTTATCAATTAGATTTTAATAAAATATTATAATTTAATTACTAATTTACACTATGTAAAAATATAATTTTTTATCTTAATAAATTTATATAATATATGTTTGCGTTATATAAAAAGTTTTTCAAAGAGCATTTGAAAAATAATAAATTATAAAAAAAAACGAAAAACAGAAAAAACTTAAAAAAGTTAAAAATAGATAAAAATGTTAAAAATAAATTAATCAAAGCATTATAAAAATGAAAAAAAAGTAAAAAAGAAAAATAGTTATTCAGAAGCTTTACGAACTCCAGCAACTATTTCTTGGATTTTTCCCTTAACATCAGAGGTTTCTTCTACAACAGTTCCTGTTACAATAATATCAGCACCAGCCTTTGCTGCTGTATATGCTGCAACACCATCACGGATTCCTCCTCCAACTACAAGCACCATATCGTTAGTAGCTCTTTTTGTATAAGCAACCATTTCAGGAGGAATAGGTTTATCTGCACCAGAACCTGCTTCAATATAGAAGTATCTCATACCTAAGTTTTCAGCAGCCATTGCATAAATAGCTGGGATTTTAGGTTTATTTCTAGGGATTAACTTAGCGTCTCCAACCCAACCGACAGTTCCGCCAGGCTCAGCCACTACATATCCCATAGGAATCTTTTCAATTCCAGTCTTATTAACAGCAGGTGCAGCTAATGCTTGAGCTCCAATGATCCAATATGGGTTGTTTGAATTTAAGTAGCTCATGAAGAATATTGCATCTGCATATTTGCTTGCTCCATTGATGTTTCCTGGGAACAAAATAATAGGCAAGTCGATATTTTCAGATAAAGCCTTACAAGTTCCGTCTAAAGCTGCAGTATCTACAGTGGAACCTCCTACCATAATACCGTCACTGCCTCCGGCAATAGCTGCTTTAGCTATTTCAACAGCTTCCTCTGGGCTTTGTTCATCAGGATCAATTAAAGTTAAATGAATTTTACGAGTTTTTAATATCTCTTTAATATGTTCTTCTACATTTTCCATAAAATCACACATATAAATTATAAAGTTAAAAATTAATTAAATTTCATCTTAATTTAATTACTAATAATTATATTATCTTTTTATTAGTATTTAAATATTTAAAAAATTTTATAAAAGATTAAATAGTGTTAAGAAATTCCAAAATTATTAAATTAATAAAAATAGTAAATCAGTAAAAATACCAAATAGTAAAAATATTAAATCAATAAAAATAGTAATCAATAAAAATAGTTAAATCGTATAATGCAAATTAAATAAAAATAGTAAAAATCTAAAGAGAATTAGAAATTCCCTTTTGTTTAAAATATTTAATATCAATATTTTATTAAAAAATAAAGATATTAAAAGAAGAATAGAATAAATCTATCCTCTTGGTTCTTTAGCTTTGAATCTTAAACCTTTGTAACCACATTTTCTACAAGTAGTAGCTCCAGC
>ONYG01000129.1 GCA_900321995.1 uncultured Methanobrevibacter sp.
ATCGAATTCATTTGCATACTGCTTTTGAAGCTGTTTGGTCATGGTTAGAATATATGCTGATTCATACATTCTCGCAAGAGTGGTTGCAACAGCAGACTTTCCAGTACCTGTACCCGCTTCCAATATGATATATTTGAATCCTTTGGAAATAGCCTCTTCAATGTCTGAAATGATTTCCAATTGACCTTCCCTTGGACTTTCAAATGGGAAGTTTTCTATAATGTTTTCTTGAATATCAGGATAGTCTTCCTTTAACTGTTCAATTATTTCTTGAGGCAAATCATGCTCTGCTATGTCATAGACTTCTGAAGTTCCATAGTCCTCTTCTTCCTCTACACGAACAGGTTCACGGTTTTCGTATTGATAGAGCCCTTTATTAGACTCTTCATATTGATATAAGCCTTTTTTGGATGATGTATTGTTTTTCATTTTATCTGCTCTTTTATTATAATTATTAGGCCTTTTGCTAAAACGATTATCTCGATTATTTTCGTTTCCATATCTATTTAAATTATTAGAAGTATTATATTGGCCTGATTTAGAGTATCTTCCATTATATTTGTTTTGAGGATTTTCTCTTGTGCCTTTAGTGTACTTTATCTTATCACGTTTGGCCTTATACTTTCCACATACACAATTTGTTTTAAGCATCCCACAGTTGGGACAGAATATTGAATTTGACATTACAATTATATTACACCCATCTTATATAAATATTTTTAATTATAGCACTTGAAAAATAATATTTATATTAAAAAAGTCATTTAAGAGTGTTAAATTGATTTTATATTATAAAATTGACTTAAATTAGCAAAATTGTTATGATAATGATAAATTTACTTGAAATAAGAATTAATAAGCCTTAATAAAAATTACTAAAATGAATAAAAATTAACTTGAAAAAGAAAAAAAATAAACACCAACAAAATAAGCAAAATTAAAAAATAAGTTAAATAAATGAAATATAAAAAATAAAAAAAGAAAAAAGTTATTAAAATAAATAACTTATAATAATGTTTTTTTAACAATCTAGTAAGCTAAAGCGGTTCCGTCAGGGGATTCCACTAAGAAATTACAGCAGTCATCACCCATAGTGAAACATTTGACTTCAGTTACTTCTATGTCCTTTTTAAGGTAATTAGTGAATAAAGCTTCAAAGATACCTGCATCTAAGTAGCAAGCAGGTTTACCTTTCTTAGGAAGCAAGCTACATTCGAAACATTCAAATGCAGTAATATCAATGATATCGCCTAATTTGATTTCAAGTTTACCTAAACCATTATCTTCCCAGAATTCACAAATATTGTCACAGAAGACATTGATGTCCTCATCATAGAGCTTTTCATACATTGCTGCACCAATATTCTTACCAGTCTGATTTAAAACTGGGTTAATATTAATTCCTTCTTGGATTAAGTTAGATCTTAAGGTGTGGAATAATAGGAAAGAGAATTTGAAGTTATCTACATCTAAAATATTCTTGACTAAGAATTCAGCTTGTCTTTCTTCTAATTCCTTTTCATCTCCAGATTGAACTTCTCCTAAGAATTTAGAACTGATATAGAAGATTTTCTTTCTGTGGTCATTTGCATCAAATCTGTAGCTTACAATTCCATCTTCTCTTAAAGATTTTAAATGGACAGAAATAGTTGATTTAGATTTACCAGTGTTCTTAACGATTTCATCAAATTCCATGTCAGTATCTTTTAACATAGAAAGAATGGTTAATTTTACTGGGCTTTTAACAACATTTACACCAAGCTCACCAGGAGCCTTTGCAAAAATTTGAATTGCTTTTTGTTGAGTAACAGTTTCTTCGTTCTCCATAATAAACCCTCGAATAAAAAATCTTTTAAAAAAATGATAAAAAATGAAAATTATTCATTTCACTATAGTTATTATTATGACCTTTTTCATATATATACTTGTTCTTATAAATACAAAATGTTTTATTTTTTTATATTCAAATACGAACAGTTTATAAAAAATATATGTTTTTTTAAGAAAAAATACGAACATTTAGTATAAAACTATAAAAAACAAGGAAAAATAAACGAACAAAATAAAAAATAATTAGTTTCAATGAATTTTAACTAAATTATTAAAAATATTGGGAAAATTATTAAAACTTTACTGACTCAAGTAAAAAATGAACATTGATTAATTAATCATTCAGATAAATAAATAAGCCAAACGAATAATAAAATCATGTAATGAATGGAAAATATGCCAGATAAATAGTTCGTTATATGTAAAACCAAAACTATATATAGACAAATGGACAAATAATTAAATGTTCAAATATTAACGAACAATAATATTTCGAAGAAATATTAGTTTTTAATAAAAAATTTTAATTTATATTTTTAAATAAAGAAAGTTTATAATCGCTTTAATAATATTAATCACTCATATTAATGGAATTAAACATTATAATAATCTAATTATTTAATAGGTAAATTAAAAAACGAGAGGAAATAAAATGAAAGCAAAAGCTGAAAAAATAGGTGATGGAGTATACTGGATCGGTGTACTCGACTGGGACTTAAGATCTTACCACGGATATACCTTAGACGGTACCACTTACAATGCATACATCGTATTTGGTGAAAAGGTAGCTATCATCGATAACGCATATCCTGGAAAAACTGAAGAAATTATGGCACGTATCGAAGATGCATTTGAACAAGAAGGCAGAGAAATGAAAGTCGACTACATTGTTCAAAACCACGTAGAAAAAGACCACAGTGGTGTTTTATACGAC
>ONYG01000199.1 GCA_900321995.1 uncultured Methanobrevibacter sp.
AATTCCAACGTCTTCTTCTTCAAGAACCCATTTGAGGGTGTCTAATCTAATGTCGTTAGTCCAAATCATTGCGTGGATTTGGTTTTTAGCCATTGCATCATTTGCAGCAGAAGCCTCTTCATATTTTTCATTCAATTCTTCTGCTCTTTGATTGAATTTTTCAAGTAAATTGCGTACTTGATTTTCATTGCTGGTTAATGTACTTGTTAGCATGATTGATTGCAATTCTGAACCTGCAAGAATAACCTTAAGTTCATTTGTTAAGTTTTCTTCATCTTCTGCTCTTATTCCTGCAATCTTATCATTCAATTCATCTATTTTATTTCCAATTTCTTCATGTGACCTCATATTTAATCTCCAAAAGTATTTTTATTAAGTTTGTATTATTTGTCTTTAAATTATTCAGTAATTATCTTATGTATTAAAAATTATTTTTCCATATCCCAATTAACTGGTTTTTTCTTTCGTTTTCCCCATTTGGTGTATCTGTACATTCCTTTGTTCCTATTGGTCATGCCTTCCCTTAAATCGATTCTCTCTTCAGGCATTTCATCAATGTTTACTTCTTTTTTCACTGTAAGGTTAGCGCCGCATTGACTGCAAAACTTAGAATTAGGGTCTAAAAGTTTTGCACCGCATTTAGGGCAAAATTGATTCATCCTATCACCTTTAAACTTTTTATCTTTAAAAATTATTTAATTTCTAATCTCTTATATTATCTTATTGTTAATGATTACTTTTATAAATATCTAAAATTTAATCAATGCCATAATTAAATTTCAAAGTAAAGTTTTAGTTTTTTTATTCTTTGAATATTGGTTTTTATTGTGCATATCTTAATATTTTTTATATTTGAATAATAAATTTATATATAATTTACTAAATTTTTTTATATATTTTTTATAATTTATTCAATGTGTATAAATTGTTTAAATTTAAAAATTGTTTAAAAGAGTTTTTTGGAAGTGTTCTTATGGGTGATGAAATAATAGAAATTGAAGATTATGAAGTAAAAGAGAAATCAGAGGTTCTTGATGTAGTTGATGAAGATAATAATCACTCTGAAGGTTTTACTAATAATAATTCTTCTGGAAGGACTTACACTCGCACTTATTCCGCATCACTTAATAGCAATGCTTTGATGATTATTGGTTTAGTTGCTATTCTACTAATTGCAATATTCGTTTTAACAATTTGTTAAGGATTATTAGGATATTTATTTCTTGTTTAGTTAGCTATATTTGTATGATTTTGATTTAAATGTTTTTGGATAGGTTTTCATTTAAAAGAAATGATTTAAGATTTAGAAAATATAATTTGCTAATTCTAATTGTTTCATTATTGCTATATTTAATTAATATTTATGCCTTAAGTAATTTCGGCAACTTCTTTAAGTTTTATTTCGATGATTTATTGGCAGTTATAATTTTATTCAGTTTCATAAATACTATTTATCCGATTAAAGTCGATAATTTTTGGATAATCTTGATAATCACAATCGTTGCAATATTCTTTTGGGAGTACCTTGCTTTATTTATTAAGCCAGGCTCCATATTTGATTATTTTGATATTTTGGCTTATTTGATATCTATGGGGATTTATTTGATACTTATTTATTTGGTGGAAGGTGAATTAAATGTCTCAATTTAATGATAAAACTTTTGAGGGAAATGATAGATTAAAAAATGATAATACACCCTCTAAAGAAAAATATTCTCTTAATTTTTCCATTTCTCATAAGGACCCTGCTGGAACTTACTTTAATCATGATTCAATGTCTTCAAATATAATTTCTGAAACTAGCTTGGAAGAGGATCATATCCTCTTAAGGAAGAAGTCTCTACTTAAGAGAAAGTTCATAAGCTCTGAAAAGATATATTATAGAGAAATAGTTAATTTAGATTTGATTAAATCCAGTTCTTCTTCTTTATATTCATCAATAAGAATTGTTTACTCTAAAAATGGATATTCTAAAAGATTTTTATCCTTAAGCAGTTCTGATAGTTTTGCTGTTAAGTGGTTTTATGATGCATTGCTTGTAAGATATTCATATTTCCGCTCTAATCTTGAGGGTAAATTTGACTTTAATTCAAATGAGTCAAAATGGATGAGTGAAAATGATTTGAATGATGATTCTTATCATGATGATGGAACTGATGATGCTGATGAAAGTGATACCGGAGAAATAAATAAAGAATCTCTTAAAAAACAGTTCAAGCAGTCAGAACAGTTAAAACAATCAAAACAGTCAAAACAGTCAAAACAGTCTGTTTTATCTGATTTTATTAATAGTATGGATAAGGAACTTTCAGAAGATGAAACTAGAAAATTAAAAAAGAAGATGCAATTTGAACGCTGTTCTAATGGAGAATATTAATTGATTCTTTTTTTAGCTATTTATTTTATTGTTTTTTAGTTTTTATTTAGTTTTTTGTTTTTTCTTTCTTTCTTTTTTTCTTTTTTTCTAGTTTTTAGTTATTTTTATATTATTACTATGTGGTGATTTTTGAAAATTCTTGTTTTATTAAAACTTAAATATATCAAGTAATTTTATTTTTTAAGGATTTTTCTATCAAATTTATATAATTATAGATAAGTTAAAATATTCTAATTTTCAAATATAATATTATAATGTATTATTAGTTTATCTTATGAAAATTTATGCAATTTTTAATAATTTATAAAATTTAATTTTCATTTAATTTTCATTAATTTTTCATTATTTTGAATTTGTTATAAATGAGATATAGAATATTTTAAATTAAATAAATTACATAAATAATTAAGGAAACTTAATAGTTGTTTTAAAAAATTATTTTCATTATAATTTTTAACGATTTATGATTATTAGACTATAAATAACTATAGATATTCAACTAAAATACAATGAATTATTTGGTGATTAAATGGGAAATGAAGCAAAATTAGCTTTAGAAGATGGAACTGTCATAAAAGGTAAAG